>NZ_BAABMI010000038.1:0-56699 GCF_054785195.1 Secundilactobacillus muriivasis
GCAAGATCAAAAGCCGTCAGTTTTTGAAAAACATGAAAACTGACGACTTTTTTGAAAGGTATGAATAATTCAGGTATCAATATATAAATTAACTTTTATTAGTTTTTCGTTTAATTTTCTATCTACCGCATAAATATAAAGCCCATTAACCCCACGAGTCAACAAAACATTCAACTCATTCGCCAACAACTGATCACTCACATACTCCTTGCGCCCATTATCAAGTGTCCGTTGCCGAATTGCGTTACTATTATGACTCTCATTCGGATCAAAAATAATCTTCCCATCCCGATACTTCACAGATGGCCCAATAATTACACCACAATAGTTGAGGTCAAAGCCTTGAATCGTATAAGTCGAACCAATTTCATCAATCGTTTGCTTCTGCTCTGACCAAGCTAATTTCTTAGCCATGTGCTTTTGATCTTCATCAATTGGTAGTTGCAGGTTCCAAGGTAGATGAAGATTATCCGCATCAACCATCCAATAATCACCATCATCAGGCTTGCCTTTTTGCTTATAATTCCAGTCAAAAGTTGCTACCATCCGTGATAAGCCAGCATTATCTCGGTCTTCGTTTCGCAATTTAATTTGATGATACATTTCAACCGGGTCATCAAAAATTCTCAAGTCATAACCTTTACTGTCTTGGTGAATTGGCCAAACTTCACGTTGATCTGTCAGTGCACGAATCCAGTTAACGGTCTCCTCGTCTGCATTTATCCGCATCTGATTTTCTAGTCGAACAAGATTTTTCTGTGATTTAGCATGCGCTTCCAATTCTTTAATCGCAGTATATTCAAGGTAACCCTCTGTTTTCAATACCTGTTTCGGATCAAAAATAGCAACTACGACTTTAGCACGTGCCATAATATCTTTTAACTGGTTTTTACCTTGATAACTTTGCTTTCCTTGCGTCCAAAGTAAATGTGCTTCATCCACTAAAACAACGTCTACTTTTTCTTTAGGATCGTGCGTCGTAATAAAGTGTGTTGGCTTCGATACCACTTCTTTACTATCAATTCCCAGTTTTTTAATAATATCGTTGTAAACTTTCAGTTGTTCATCATGGTTAACTAACAAAAAGCTACTAAGATTTTTAAATTCCGGGTGCTCATTACCGCTGCTATACTGATGTAGCAAATAGAATATTGAGCTTAACAGTACCGTTTTACCAGAACCCGCTTCACCTTCTACTAAGACCAACTGATTCTCTTGCTCAGAAAGTAGACTGGTCATCAATCGTTCCAAAATTAAATCTTTTGCTTCAATTTGTTCTGAAGTTAATTTATGAAATGGCGAAGCCTTAAACAGTGCTGAATCTTGAATAATTCTCTCCAGCGGAAATAAATTGCCTTCTAATTCCCGAAGTTCTCGCCACACCTTCGAAAAAATATTGTCCCGGACTTCTTCGGTATAATATTTATTTTGATCATTTTCACGGCGATTATTTAACTTCTTAACGCTAGTTACACCAGACATATACAACATCATTTTATTTTCAATATCAAGCGTCAGTGACTTGTTAAATTGCTCATGCCCAATCACAATCATATTAACGCCTTTTTCTTTACGAAAAGCTTCCCAGTCCTTTCGAGTCTTTGGATCCTCAATCAAATGTTGCTTAGTCCGCTGCCGAATATTATTCGTTTCCCCTACATAAACGTTGTACTGACCATGCGCATCCCTTTTATAAATCAGGTATACAGTCGGATAGTCGAAAAGAAGCTCATTATTGTGAGTCTCTTCTCTTAACTCCTTAAGCGCCTTAGCATTGTAATCTATTTTTTTAACCACCGGCGGATTTATATCGCTCACACTATCATCCCCAACTATTAATCATCAAATCGCCAATGGCGTTGTTTGTTTTGCTGCAACTTTTCATGAACTAAGTCATTAGGATTAACACCTAATTTCTCGCACATATAGTAGGCATACGTCAACGTATCAGCTAATTCCATCTCTAATTCTTGTTTTTCTTTGTCATCAGATATTACTTCATCATCTGATTTAGCGTCCTGCCATAAAAAATGTTCACTAACTTCTCCGGCTTCGATGTTTAAAGCTCTCGCAAGTGCTGGGAGCGTGTGATATTTTTGCCAATGACGTTCATTACGAAAATCAATGATTTCTGATAGTACTTGATTATAATCCATCTTTTAATTCTCCTTATCTTTTTAATAATGAATAGCTGTTAGTCACCACTATTTTTTTCATTATCGATATTTTTTTCAACATTGTCACTCAACAATACTCATTCAACCGCTTATACTTATTTTTCAGTACAAGACCTACAACATTTGGTTTTGTAAAAGAAAGAATCCATGTTATGATAGGGTCTATAAAAAAAACATTTACTTTCTAAAAAATATACCTATAAGGAGGAGTTAACTTGGATTCTTTACTTTCTATTGCAGACTGCGCTCAAATTTTAAAGACATCTTCCCAATTTGTAAGAAAACAAATTCAGTTAAATTATCTCCAAGCAGATAAAATAAGTGGAAGTTGGATTATACCAAAATCTAATTTAGATAACTGGATTAACAAGCAAAACTTCATTATCGAACCTGATGACCATCCTAGAGCAAGTACTCAAGTTCCTGAAAAAATTGCTCTAAGCTTCTTTACTGGTGCCGGTGGACTTGATATAGGGATGGCTCAAGCTGGAATTCATCCTCTATTGGTTAGCGATATTGACAAACACGCCCGCAAATCCATTTCTCAAAATTATCCGGATGCAGCGTTAATTGGCGATGTAACCAAATATGATGCTGATAAAATTTATGAATATGCAAAAATTCCTCGAGATCGTACCGTTGATTATATGTTTGGCGGCCCTCCATGCCAAGCTTTCTCGACTGCCGGTAAACGCCGCGGGTATGATGATATTCGTGGAGATGTTTTCATCAAATATCTAGAACTAATTGGTCAAATTAAGCCTAGATACGCCGTTATAGAAAACGTACGTGGTTTATTGTCTATTCCAGCAATATTTGATTCTACAGAAACTGGTATTAAAGGCGGCGTACTATTATACGCTCTCCAAAAGTTACGTAGTTTTGGTTATACTGTATCGTTTGATTTATATAATTCAGCTAATTTTGGTGCTGCTGAAACTCGAGAACGAGTTATTATTATCGCTAAATTAGGAAACCAAAAAGTTGACTATCTCCAACCTACTAATAGTATGGACGAAAATTTTAACCTTCCTAAATGGCGTACCTTTAACGATGTTGTTTCCGATATCGAGAATAAACCACAACATTTTATCGACTATCCAGTAAAACGCATGAAATATATTAAACATATTCCTGAAGGCGGAAACTGGCGTAGCCTCTCTGATTCTTTACAACGTGAGGCAATGGGTAAATCCTACGGTCTTCCTGGTGGAAAAACTGGCTTTTATCGGCGCCTATCATTTAGTAAGCCTGCCCCAACACTAGTTACTCACCCAACTATGCCTGCAACAGATTTAATTCATCCAATTGAAGATAGACCGTTAAGTGTTGAAGAATACGCTCGAATTCAAGGTTTTCCTGATAATTGGGTTATTGAAGGTTCATTACTAGATAAATATAAACAAATTGGAAACGCAGTTCCTGTTCCCTTAGCTAAAGCCATTGGTGATAGGATTATAGCTGATGAGCACGGCCATAAACTTTCTGAAGACTACGACTCTTTTAAAAATTCACGCTATAAAAACACTCGTGATCATGATTGGGAAGAAAAGACTTTACGTATTGCTGGTAAAACGTCAAAACAGTCACAAAAAGATTTGATTAACTTAGACAATCAATTGTCCTTGTTTTAATTTTACGTTCTACTTAAGCAAAATCAATCTAATTTTAATTATATCAAAGACAGCACCTAAAATTCGTTAATTCAAATTCTAGATGCTGCTTTTTTATTACTAAATTAATAATCACATTGGGGTTAACTTTAACTACCTCTCTTAAGAAATGTTCGTAGTCTTCTTCTGATGTCTTTACTCCTTCGAGCTCCATTAATTCATTTAGTTTGTCCCACATAAAGCATGGAAGTGGCTTTTTATTTCGCGTAATAGTTTTCAGTCTATTCCATTTCTTAATTTGTGTTCCTTCTCTAATTGCGGAACTGGAACTATTTTCAGTGTTATCTCTATTCTTAATTTGAACAAAACTAGTAATGGTTCCTTGAGGCTTCACAAAATCGCATGCTCGTAATGTTTCACCGCGGGCCCAAATCCAGCCCTGAGGTTCTGCAACACTAGCTATATACTCCTCTAAAAGATTACCTTGAACATTCTCCGCACTCATAAATAACTGGTGCACTCTACTTTCTTCTTCAACCTCTTTCTTAGATAACTTTTGATATTCTTGAACCATAATTTCCAAAACAGGATCAACTGCACTTTTAGAAATTTCAGCTATTCGTGAACTAGGTGGGGTTTGAAGTGCACTTTTATATCTATTTACCCACTTTGTAATATAATCTTTAGGATCTGTCGACGTTGCTTTGACATTTAAATTCGGAAATAAATGATTCATATCGCTTAGTGCGATTTCAAATAATTTTCTAAAATTGGCTTTAATCTCCGAATTATCTGGAAAAATTGCCGTAAATTCACTTCTTGAAAGTACACTATCGAACTCATTTAAAAGTTGTGTAATATTATAATTAGTATAATCTGCTATCTTTTTACTTTTAGCCATGTCGTCCTCCACATACTTCACAGTTATCCCATTATTAACAAATCATTTTCATTTAGTTTAAGTATAACTACTTACAACAAAAACCGTAACAATAAACTGACAATAATTGTAAAAATTGATATAATGGCCTTGCAACAACTACTATAGTTAGCGCCATGAAAGTTTTACGGTTCGTATAAACTTTTATGGCGTTTTTATATATATTTCTTCCGTTTTTTGTCATGGAAATTTTCGGTAGTTCCAATTTACAGTCGGGTTATCTTTCACCCACTTTTTTTCTTGAATATCGTTCGTGTATACTTCAATTTTTTTGTCCGTTTGCATATTCATTTTGGAACTTACTTCTGTATCATCTGATGATATTTTACCTTCCACCTCATCCGCCGCCGACTGCTCCCCAGCCCACTTCACCAACTTCCGCCACAACCACCGAACCAGCAAAATCACCGCAAAAAGCGCAACAATCCCAATCACAAAGTTCCGCCAATACGGCAACGACGACCGCGAAAAGCCATAATCCTGCACAACCATAATCAAGCCAATCAAACTCCCGATACCAAACGCCACATAGTGCCAGTTGATAGTCGTTTTTGTCTCAGGTTGGCCCTCTGGTTGTTCAGTCACTTGCTGTTCGGTTCCGTGCTTTTTATCCTGTTGATCCGCCATAACTACCATCCCTACAATCAGCATTATCTACTCAAAATTTATCCGTTCATTCTTCACCTCTAATACTAAATCATTCAAAAATATTTCGATACCCAAACTACCGAATAATCCCGATTTTCAGCTAATAATCGGCTCGAATTTATCACACCATTAAAAAATTTCCATTGACATCCAACCCAACTCAGCCTACACTGGTGTCAATCAAATATGTATCAAGAGTGTTGCGAGTGACTATGCACAATGACCAACCGGCAACGTACCGTGAGAACGGCAACGTGCCCCACCATAGTAGGATGCAGACTGGACGTAGTAAGCCGTGCATTCGCACGGCTTTTTTCATATTCTGCATTACTTCGCTTTAAGGAAGTGATGACACATGGATTCAAGTTAAGGCGCATCCGTTCGAGATCAAACAGCCCGAACGGATCGCCAACCCACAAAACTGAATACCGCATTTAGAGTGTTGGTAGTGACTATGCACAATGACCAACCAGCAACGTACCGCAATCGCGGCAACGTGCTCCGCCATAGATTGGATGCAACCCAACTAGTCGTGCATCCGTGCGGCTTTTTTTATTGGCTAAATTTCAATTACAGTCTCGTTAAACGCCGTTGTGCCGGAATTTCAACAACTCATTCACCCAAATTAGGAGGTTCCCACCATGACCCACATATTTTCAATTCACGATACCCTTTACGAGGTTCGCTACAATCCCACCGATGTGCTTATGAATTTTATCAAACAACAACATCAAGCTGACACCCTGCCTAGTTGTCAGCAACTCGACCTCGCTTGGCAACTCTGCCAGTATCCCGCAGACGACCGGGCACTTCGCAACTTAGTGATTCCAACGCTCGCTAAGTTAGAAAAACAGGGCTGGCCAACGGTGCAGCACGCCAACGACCAGTCGCTCTCCCACGACCAGTTCATGACCTACATTCAGGATGCGGATCAGGAATTCCACTGGGTGCAAGATTTGACTCGAATGTCGCATTTACCAGCGGATTTACGGCAACGGGCTTTGGCCTTGTTGGCAGAACTCAATTAAACCGATCTACTCAAATCAGGAGGCAATTTATCATGCTTATCACAGTTAACAATTCATCCAACTATCGCGTCATCCAATTCACACTAGCAACCCCAATCAACACTGACATGTCGCTTAAGCTTCGAAAAACTTTCAACCTGAATGGTAATTTTATATGAGCGCTGTTGTTCCCAGCTACTGCATAAATTTGAAATACCACAGCTATCCATCTGGTTCAATTTATCAAACCGAATTCAACCTTTTTACTCAACAGTCAATGTCTCACACCACACTTCAACCCTAGGAGGATTCACCATGCAAAAATTCTACAGCTCATACGGCCACCTCTACAGCAACGTCCGCACCGGCAGTGCCGCCATCAACCAATTTCTAGGCACGTTCCAAATCTCAGAATGGCGCGATCAAGATGGTGAGCAGCGCGCCCACCACCTCGATCCTTACCAACTGCATTTATTCTGGGAACTCTGCGTCTCCCGTCATCAAGAAGCTGACTTCCGCTGGTTTTTCGCGCAGTACGTGGCACCGCTCAAGGAAAACCAAGCGCAACTGCAACAAGAATGGCGCGACCCCTATAATCAGCAGCTTGGCACCAATCCTGATTTAAAGCGGCACCCTCATGAGTCCATTTGCAGTTACTGGACCCGCTTGGCTGGTCAAGCGCAGGACGAAGACGACCTCTATTCGTTGAAATACACCCTGACGTTAACCAACGCGCAAAAGTGGCTTCAAAAGATCGGCCGCGATTCAGTATTTCCACCAGACATTCGCATGCAAGTCGCCAGCATTTTAGGCACGACCGACTTTCGGGGACCATCGATCAACCATGACCAACCGCACACCGTTTTCTACGCCAATCACAGATTGCACAAGAAATCCGAAAAGAACCCAGATCCGCTACAAGATTATTTCATTGCCGAACAACGGCGCGCCGCCAAAACCGTTTACTCACCCAACGCGCTTGAAGCCGACTTATTACCGCGTGACCGAGAAGTCTCAATTGCGTGGCAACTCTGCCGAACAGCTGCTGACCGGGACGCCGTTCACGCGATTTTGGCTCCTTGGTTAGCCCTTATCAGCCAAAAGCGAGCAGCCATTTTAGCTTACGGCCGTGCTAAAACTGACGGTCATTTAGACAACGATGCCGTCATCCCCATCCCTCACCGTTTTTCAGTCAACAGTATTGCGGATTGCGACAGCTGGTTACACAGCCTTACCAATAATCACTACCTACCACTCGACATCCGCCAGTCCGCCGCCAACTTAATCAACGACCCTTTGGTGGTAGTTGAAGCCTAATCTTACTTATTACAAAGGAGACTATCATGACTCAAATTTATTTTTTCAACAACGAATTCGTTAAAGTTACTACCGAACCTCAAGAAGCACTCAATCAATTTCTCAACACACCATCGATCTCAAAAATTGGCTTACCCGACTGCCGGCAGTTAGACATGGCCTGGGAACTCAGTGACACCCCAGAAACCGATGCCAAATTACGTTTACTGGTCGAACCCGTTCTTAACAGGTTAAAAGACGGCTCGTGGGCGGTGATTCCCTACGAAAAGACAGAAATCGTTGACAAAGCGATGGCCCGCGAAAGATGGATGGGGCGTCGAACCAGATCATACAACTCCGGATGGTTGCATCAAGTAAAAGACAGCCCCCACTTTCCAGCAGATCTTCGTCAGTTAGCGGCTGATTTATCGGCAGAATTTCCTGACAACGACTAATAACTTGTCGGACAGTCTGAAAGCTAAACTATAATTATAAAAAACGTGATCTCAAATCAGCTTTTTAGCCGTTTGAGATCACGTTTTCTACGTATCGTTTTGTTTGTTTAAATCTTAATGTTGGGTTGGTTATTCTTCTAAAATTTATATTGATAAGGATCAAATAATTTTCTTAACTGATCATTCCCATAGCAACGAACGTAACTTCGAAACTTATCTATAGCCTAAACGTGCGCCAAAACTCAGACCCCGGCCATATAAGCCATTATTCCGGTAACTTCCAAGCCCAGGAAGCTACCGGAATAATGGCTTATATTCTGGGGTCTAACCGAGTTTTGGCCCACTCTCTAATTCGTCATCATCACTCCAATAAACAACGCAATCCCAGCTATCGTCAGCAAAAAAAATACAACCGCCGCACAACCCGGCCCAAGTAGCCCCACTATCATATCAAACAACATCGACTTCAACTCCCTCATTGCTAGAATAGCACTTATCATCGGCTAATCAATCACCAATTAAGTAGCCAAAACTGATATTTATGTAACCCCTTACTAATTTGTAACCAAATTGTTACTTATGAAGCCCCTACCTGTTCTGTTACACTAACCAACGTTGTGTCGAGAATAGAATAATAGGAGAAACTATATAATGCCACGTAATTTTAAAGAAGAAGCTGTATTTACCGCTATCATGGCTGGCCTGATGGTCTTCGTGATGGTCTGTTATAACGTTGTGCTGGTGCAAGGATTCACCAAGGGCTGGTTGCTGGCCTCACTCGCCGATTACCCACTGGGTCTGTTGGTCGCCATCATCTTGGATATGTTAGTCGTTGGCCCAATCGCAAAGGGCTTGGCGTTCAAATACATCATTAACGATTACATGAAGAAAAACGTCATCTTCATCGGGATCACGATTTCCGTTTTGATGGTCCTTGGCATGGTATCATGCATGTCACTTTTCGGGATCATCATGGCCCACAACCTTGGCTGGGCCGCTTACGGTCACGCTTGGCTCTTTAACGTCATCGTTGCCTTGCCATTACAATTACTCATCGTTGGCCCAATCGCCCGTGGTGTGTTAGGTAAGATGCAAGCCGCTGCTGATAAGGCTAAGGAAACTGCACCTGAAAAAGAATTAGACTAATCACTCACAACAGCGTTACCCGTTGCATCATCAACGTGGTAACGCTGTTTTTGTTTGGCCTCGAAATCGGCCTTTTAGTGTTCCAAAGCTACATTAGTGTAATATAATGTAGGTGTAAGTTACACCATCTAATCAAACCACTAATCAGAAAGTAAGTGAGCGCGATGTCTGAGTCTCCAAAACAACCTAAAATTATCCCCAGTGGCAATTTCAAAGCGACTGATAAGCCGGTGCAGTATAATTTTGTGCTGCATCAGGATAAGAAGAAATCTTATCAGCCTCGGCATAGTGTGCCTGCAGGACAAGCCGTGCCTGTTGCTACTCAACCAGCGACAGCACCTCAACAGACACACTCCGCGCGTGGCTGGGTCATCGGTATTTTACTGGTTCTAGGCGTGATTTTTTGGCATCCGATTTGGCGAATTATTTACATCTGTGTGGCATTCATCCTCATTGTCTTTATAGATACCATTCCGTGGCTAATTGGACTTGCTATCATGTTCTTTATTATTTGGCTTATAGGCGACACCGGCAGTGGCAGCGGTTCTGGCTACGGTGACAGTTGGGAGGACGGCTACTACACCGGTTATGATGAATATCAGCTCTGGCACGAATATGGTCACGATAATAATGATGACTACGATGGTGATGGCGGCAGTGATTGGTATTAACATCACTTACTATTAACTTTAAAAGTGCCCATAATGTAGTTTACTTGTACGTTGTTTGGCACGCTTTACGTTTCCAGTAACGATGACTACGTAACCGGTAAATTAACTTCAAAAATAAATCCGTACACGACTCCCAACTGTCGTCCTTAATTTACTGAATCAAGATTTTTGAAAAATACCCGTTCGCGCTCGTTTAATTGCCCCAAAATTAGCTTTTCTGTCCCAAAAATACATTAGTGTAATATATATAATGTAGGCGTAAATTAAGTCATCCAATCAAACCACTAATCAGAAAGTAAGTGAGCGCGATGTCTGAGTCTCCAAAACAACCTAAAATTATCCCCAGTGGCAATTTCAAAGCGACTGATAAGCCGGTGCAGTATAATTTTGTGCTGCATCAAGATAAGAAGAAACCTTATCAGCCTCGGCATAGTGTGCCTGCAGGACAAGCCGTACCTGTTGCTACTCAACCAGCGACAGCACCTCAACAGACACACTCCGCGCGTGGCTGGGTCATCGGTATTTTACTGGTTCTAGGCGTGATTTTTTGGCATCCGATTTGGAAAGTGATTTACTATGGCGCCCTGTTCATTGCCTACATCTTTTTGGAGGCCTTACCATGGCTGATTGTTATCGTTATTTTACTGATTCTTAATTGGCTCTTCTCTGGTAAAGGTGGCGGTGGTGGCGGTTCTGGCTACAGCGATAGCTGGGAGGATGGCTACAATGCCGGCTACGATGAATATAATCTGTGGCACGGGGACGATCACGATGGTGGCGATTGGTATTAGGGTGTTTCAATTCGAATTTTAAAAGTACTCAATAAAAGACGCGTCACACCGTAGCTCTCCGCTACCGTTGTGACGCGCCTTTTCAATCATCAATCAACTTATTCTTTAGCGATTGCCAAGCCATACCAAGCCGTCTTGGTATTCGGGTTCAACTGATTGACCATAATGTTGTTAATGTTATAGATACCTAATTTGTAGTCACTTAATTGATTTCGCTTCGCCTGGGTGTAGCCCTGTTCGGCTAACAATTTCTTCACCGCCGCAATCTTCGTGGCGTTGGAAGCCGTTCGGTGATCATAGAGGTATTTTGTTACCGTTGGGAACGACACAAGCTTGGTATAGTTTGTGTCATCAACGTCATCATCATCGTCTTCGTGGAAATTCCGCTCAGCAAGAAGTGAGGAATATGCCGTGATTTTGGTTAAGTCTAAATCAACCGGTGTATTTGGAAATAGCGCAACCATTGCCCGGGTCAATTTTTGATAGTTATTCGTCTTGATGTAGTTCATGTAATCCGCGGAAGACACGAATTGATACGGTAATACTGTATCGGTCAGCTTATGGTAGGTCGTTTGACCTTCTGCCAGATTGTTAGCGGCAACGTAACCGTAAATGTATCCCTTACTTGTCTTGACGCCAACATAGTAGTACCAGCTTTCGGTGCCGTTATGCAGCAGCCGAATCGAATGCCGGCGGCCAAAACTCTGATTGGCGTAGTTCTTCAAATTAGCGCGGACTTTGGTATGCGACCAATCCCACATGTAGACGTTCTTCGTTGTACTTGTGACGTGATATTGGCCACCCGCATAAGTTGGCATGGCATACCGCTTACTCGTCACCTGATAGCCCTTGGGGTTGTAACCCTTCTTCAGATAGCCACTCCAGACCCAGCCCCGCTTCGTGCTGGGAAAGTTCGTCACCTGAACCCACTTCGACTTCCCCTTAGTTGCCGTCGCCAGTTGGTACCAACTGTAAGTCGGATATGACTTTAAGTTATATAACTTCTTCGTGTGTGTATCGTTCCAAATATAGGCTGATTTCGTCGTCGACTTCGCGTGATAAGCCACAACCTTAGTGTAACTATTGTACATAAAGTCGCTACTTGCCTGAATATTACTAAATGCCGTCTTCACCGCCGCACTCGCCGGTTGCCCCGCAAGGCCCAGCAACCCTAACGCCACAGCAAAGCTCGCTGCAACTAACCCTAATCGTTTATGCATCTGAAGTTCCTCCCCTAGAGACCCCTAACAGTCTCCTACTGAACTGACAGTTTTGTGTGTTTGTCATTGATAGTGTAGCAAATCCATTTCTAAGCGTGTGGAAAATGGCACTTTTTTATCTGTTTTTTAAGAACCATCAATTTGCGCTAAACCAACCAAAATAGCACCGTAGCTCCCGGTTCCAACGCCCAGAAGTTACGGTGCTATTCTTAATATCCTAAAAACTCATTTAATCCATGACATGTACTTATCTAATGATCTCATGAATCAACTTAATCGGTTCCGCCTCCGCCGCAATCTCAATATTGGCATACAGCAGTTCCTTAATGTCCGCTAATTCTTCCCGGTTAGCGTAAATCGTCAACAGCGATTCGCCCGCCTGAACCGGATCCCCCACCTTTTTGTGGAGCTCTAATCCTACAGCGTAATCCAGCTTGTCGTCCTTGGTTTGACGGCCGCCACCTAATAGCATGGCCGCAATCCCGATCTCATCGGCAGTCATCTTAGCGACAACGCCGCTCGTTTGCGCCGGTAATTCAACCTTGTATTTGGCCTGCGGCATGATGGTTGGGTCGTCACAAACATCGCCATTGCCACCTTGGGCAATCACCATTTGACGGAAGCTTTCCAACGCGCTCCCATCCGCAACGACGCCTTCTAACATGTGCCGGGCTTCTTTCAACGTAGCCGCCTTCTTTGCAAGTACCACCATTTGGCTCCCAAGGGTCAAGACCAAGTCGGTAATATCGTCGGGGCCTTCACCCTTCAGAATTGAAATGGTTTCTTGAATCTCAAGCGCATTCCCGATCATTCGGCCCAACGGTTGATTCATATCCGAAATCACGGCCATGCAGTTCATGCCAACGCTTTGACCGATACCAACTAAGGCTTTGGCCAAATCTCGCGCATCGTCTTCATCTTTCATGAAGGCGCCGGAACCGGTCTTCACGTCCAAGACCAAGGCATCCGTCCCTGAAGCAATCTTCTTACTCATGATGGAGCCGGCAATCAGCGGAATTGAGTCCACGGTGTCGGTCACATCACGCAGCGCGTAGATTTTCTTGTCAGCGGGGGCAATGTTGCCGGTTGCGCCAACGATGGCCAAGTTGATGTCTTTAACCTGTTGCTTAAATTGGGCTTCACTCAGCTCAACATTGAATCCCGGAATGGCTTCCAGTTTATCCAACGTGCCGCCAGTGTGGCCGAGGCCCCGACCGGAGATCATTGGAATCGGAATCCCCAGTGCGGCAATCATCGGTGCCAGTGGCAAACTGGTTTTATCACCAACGCCACCCGTCGAATGCTTGTCCACTTTGATGCCCGGAATATCGGAAAGGTCCAGTTGGTCCCCCGACTTCAGCATTTGCATCGCGAGTTCAGCCTGTTCGTCATTTTCCATGCCATTAAAGTAGATTGCCATCAGCAACGCGCTGGTTTGGTAATCTGGGATACTGCCATCGGTCACACCTTTGACGAAGAATTCAATTTCGGCCTTCGTTAAAGCGCTTCCATTTCGTTTGTGGTCAATCACATCGACCATTCTCATCGTGATTCGCTCCTTAATCTGGTTGAGACACTAACCGGTGAGCTGTATCAATATCGGTGATCAAGCAGTTTGTGTAGCCTCCAGCTAAGGCGCCTAAAATGGCGTCGTACTTGCGGTCACCACCTGCAACCAGAATCGATTTTTGTTTTTGTTTTAAGTCCGCCAGTTGAATGCCCACCGTGCGAGCATCAATGTCGGGTACTGCCACTTGCCCCGCGTCATCAAAGTACCGGGAACAGATGTCGCCAATCGCCTTGGTTTGGATTCGTTTTTGTTCGGTTTTGGAAAAATACCCCGTTTGGAACAACAACGCGTCATCGTGCACCGTCCCCACCGTAAAGATGGCAACGTTAGCCTGCCGACCGAGTTCAATTAACTTTTTAATGTGGCGGTCCTGCATCACGATGTCGTGGGTCGTCTGGGTTTCAAAAATTACGGGTAACGGCATGATACTTGGTGAAGTCTGGAACGCAGCCCCAAACTTCATCACGATATCTTCCGCATAAACTGGCGTTGGGGTGTAGGTCATCGCGCCCTTGAGTTCCACGATACGAACGTTTTCAGCCCGCTGGGCACCCAAGTGGTTAGCGACGGCATTCATGGTGCGGCCCCAGCTGACCCCGATCACATCGTTGTTTTGCGTGGTTTGAGTGAGGTAGTCCGCCGTGTATTTGCCCAAATCAGCAATCAGTCGTTGATAATCGGCCGTGCTGGTGTAGACCACGTGAGCTTCCTTTAACCCGTACCGCTGCCGGAGAGTTGCTTCCAAATTGGCGACACTTAAAAATGGGTCGACGATCTTGATCTGAACATAACCCTCATCCTGCGCAAACTGCAGCAATCGCGACACGGTTGGCCGAGAGATATGCAGTTTATCGGCAATTTCAGCCTGCCCCAGTTTTGACTCGTAGTAGAGCCGTGCGACCCGGATACTATCTGAAATTCGTTTGTCAGTTGCGGATTTAGTCATTTTGTCATCAACCCATTCTCAATTTATAGTTTAATGGCCGTTTCGAGGGCCACCGTCATCATCTCACTGAAGGAGCTTTGCCGCTCTGCTGCGGAAAGTGCTTCGCCAGTGGTTAGATTATCACTTACGGTGTTGATTGACAATGCTTGAACGCCATACTTGGCCGCCAACATGTAGAGGGCTGCGGTTTCCATTTCGGTCCCGAGGACGCCGTAATCGATTAATTGTTGGTAATCGATCTCATCGTTGTAGAAGCGGTCAGCACTGAAAATGTTGCCGACTTTAACCGGTACGTTAGCTGCTTTAGCGGCTTCGTACGCCGTTAACAGCATGTTGAAGTCCGCCGTTGGGGCGTAGATGACGCCCGCTTTGAAGGTGTTTTGGATGATAGCCGAATCAGTTGAGGCCGATTGGGCGATCAGAATGTCGCGAATCTTAACGGCCTCGCCAAACCCACCAATACTCCCAATCCGCATCAAGTGCTTCACGCCGAAGAACTTGATCAGCTCGTTCGTGTAGATGGAAATGGAAGGAATCCCCATCCCAGTCCCTTGAACGGATACCCGGTGTCCTTTGTAGGCCCCAGTGTAGCCAAATGCGTTCCGGACTGAGTTGTATTGAACCACGTCTTCCAAGAAGTTTTCCGCCACGTATTTCGCCCGCAACGGATCACCTGGCATTAAAACCGTTTCTGCAATATCGCCCATTTCGGCGCCAATGTGTGTACTCATGGTAGTGTCCTCCTAGTAGCCAGAGTGCGGAACAAAACGGGTTGGGAGCGGAGCCTAAGGTTACTCGGACATAAAGCCCGGGTTTGGCTTTATGTTCGAGTTGCCTTAGGTGCAGCTCCCAGTTTTGTGGAGCACGTTTCGGCTATATATGATTATCCCTGAAGGTGTCAGGGAGCACTTGTAGCCAGAGTGCGGAGAGAAGCGGTTAGAAAGCGGAGCGTAAGCGACGTTTGCCAGAACTCCCGGGTTTTGGGAGTTGTGGTGAACGTCGCTTACGTGCAGCTTTCTGCTTCTCGGAGCACGTTTCGGCTAGATATAAGTCTCCCTGCATGCACCAGGGAGCACATTTCAACTAGATAAAATTTTTCCTAAATATAGGCAGCAATCCCTAACTCAACTCACCCAAAAACGAAGTCCCAACCGGATTCCCATCAACCTCAAAGTTATCCAACACCGTCGCTCCAAAGTCCGCATAAGTCTGCCGAATACCCAACGAGGCACCCTTTGGCAAGCTTGGACTATAGGCCAACAATGGCACGTATTCGCGGGTATGGTCGGTACCCTTAAAGCCAGGGTCGTTCCCGTGATCGGCAGTGATGATCAACAGATCGTCCGGCTTCAAAATTGCCAGCAGATCGCCCAGTTGTTGGTCAAATGCCATCAGTGCTTCGCCGTACCCCTGTGGGTTACGGCGGTGGCCATACATCGCGTCAAAATCGACTAAGTTGGTAAAGCTAAAGCCAGTAAAGTCTTTTCCAGCGTTAGCAATCGTGTGGTGCATCCCGTCAGCGTTGCTTTCGGTGTGCACGCCTTCAGTGATGCCGTGACCGGAGAAGATATCGTTGATCTTACCCACAGCCAAAACGTCGTAACCGGCTGCTTTAAGTCGATCCATATCGGTTTCAGCGGTTGGTTCTAAGGCAAAATCATGGCGGTTCGCTGTCCGGGTAAAGTGATCCTTATCCGGGCCAACGTAAGGCCGCGCAATGATCCGGCCGATCCGGTAAGGTTGGTCAATGGTGATCGACCGCGCATACTCACAGATCTTGTAGAGTTCTTCTAACGGAATGACGTCCTCGTGTGCCGCAATCTGGAGTACGGAATCACCTGACGTGTAAACGATCAGGTCGCCCGTGGCCATCTGGTGTTCACCGTAGTCGTGAATGACATCGGTGCCAGAGTATGGCTTGTTGACGATGACTTTGCGACCACTGAAGTCTTCGATTTGTTTGACCAGTTCAGCTGGGAAGCCTTGTGGGAAGAATCCGAGGGGTTCCGTAACCGGTAAGCCCATCATTTCCCAGTGGCCGTCCATGCTGTCTTTGCCGACTGACGTTTCGTGCATTTTACCGTAGAACGCTGACGGGTCAGCGACCACTGCGACGCCTTCGATCGGGTTGTTTTCCCGAATGTTGGACAGCCCCATCTTCTCAAGGTTTGGCAGGTTCAAGTCACCTTTAAAGTGGGCGCCAATATGGCCCAGGGTGTCCGCACCAACGTCACCAACGTCCTTTGCATCACTCGCTTCACCGATCCCAACAGAATCGATCACAATTCCAAATACTCGTTTAAACCGCATCACAACGGACCTCCTTCGTTAGTCTTCTGTCACAATTTTAACGCTGGCGCTGGCACCGATCCGAGTGGCACCGGCTTCGATCATTGCTTCAGCTTCGGCCTTTGAGTGAACGCCACCTGAAGCCTTAACACCTAAGCGGTCACCAACGGTCTTGCGCATCAAGGCAACGTCAGGCACCTTAGCACCGGCAGTTGAGAAGCCAGTTGAGGTCTTCACGAAGTCGGCGCCGGCCTTTTCGGATAATTCGCAAGCGCGAACCTTTTCTTCGTCGGTCAACAGAGAGGTTTCAATGATTACCTTCAATAACTTACCTTCAGCGTGAATGGCATCAGCTAACGCCTTGATGTCCGCTTCAACGGCATCGTTATGCTTAGCCTTTAATTCACCAATGTTGATGACCATGTCGAGTTCATCCGCCCCATCTTTGATAGCTTGTTGGGCTTCAAACACCTTGCTGGCCGTTGAGGTTGCCCCCAGAGGGAAGCCAATAACGGTACAAGTGTTCACCGTTGAATCCTTCAACGCAGCGGCAGTCCGGCTTACCCAGTATGGGTTGATGCAAACAGACGCAAAATCGTACTTGATGGCTTCTTCGATCACCTTATCGACATCGGCTTGCGTAGCATCGGCGTTCAAAATGGTGTGGTCAATGTATTTAGCTAATTTCATAAGTAGTTCTCCTTTGGCGCCCCAATCCGGAGGTGCCGTACGTATTTTTGTAACCGGTTACATTCTATCGTGTTTTTGAACATTTGTAAACCGTTGTGCTGAACTAATGTAAAATTTCAGAGAGTGGAGAAGGGCGTTCAGAAGGTGGTGTATAAGGACGGGCAGGCGAAAAGCCCTGGGCTTGGGGCTTTTTGCCTGTCCGTCCTTATATGCAACCTTCTGCCCTTCGGAACTCGTTTCGACTCGAGAACAGTTAAAAATCTAACATCATCCTCCCTGTCACATAAAAAGGCTAAACAACCAAGGCAAACTAAAAACGACACGAGTGCTCAAATTGAGTCCCATGTCGCCTCTTAATACTCACTAATAACTGCCATCCGCCCGGTGCGAATAGTCCCGGCTAACCTTCTTGCCCTTAATGTAATCAAAGCCATAACCGCCCTGATACCCCCGAAGCACCTTATAGCTGTGCCCCTTGATCTTTCGACTGGTCAACCGAAAACCCAGTTCCGGAAACGGACTCAGGTAGCTGGCCTTAATGGTGGCTTGCAGTGTGAAATACTTCTTGCCGGTCAACTTCCCGGAATAAGCCAACTTGTGTGCGTTAGACTTACTCGTCGACGTGATTTTAAAAACTGATTCACCCGGATTTTGAATGTAAGCTGAATGCGCTGCAACCTTAATTTTCGACCACGTATGCGCGCCATTGTAGCGGTAGAACGTCCCCCGAATGGCGGTTGGCGTGGTGCCGGTTGTTTTCGCTTGTGCTTGATTGCTGTTAACTGAACTGATACCTAATCCTAATGCGACGCTAGTGAGCGCTAGCCCGATAACTGACTTGATGTGCATGTACTTCTCCCCCTAATCAATTGAACTTACCCATTAGTGTACGCTTCTGCGTTTTTTGATACTAGGTTTGATTTAGCGCTCACCAAATTATTTGCTGACAGCAACGGCTTTAATATTCCCTTAATTTCGCCTTAAAGTCAGCCCCGTTAACCGGTTTAATGATATGCTTTACCTGATAAATCTATAATAATTGGGGACGATTTACCTTGAAAAGAATGTTAGCAATTATTTTAAGCGGGGTTACACTCACACTTGGTATGGCGAGCCTATCAAGCCAAGCTTCAGCAAGCACTACCAAGACAGCATTTAGCAATATTAAAGCAGATTCAACCTTCGAGTATAACCAATACACGAAGGTGACCACCTACCACGCAAAATCGATTAAGCAATCAGCTTATATTTGGAACGACACGCACACCAAGAAACTTTCGAATCTTAAATCTCATCCAACCTACACTTGGTTCCAGACAGCTACGGCTACAAAGGGCAACGCCAAGTGGATCCAAGTTTCCAATCAGCCTCAGACAATCAAGGGCTGGATTTGGAGCGGCTATTTGAAAAAGGGCTATAACACTCAGGGTTACCAAATCATTAGCAAGCGATTTGGTCCCGGTTATGGTGAGGGGTACTACCATGTCACCAATCCTCAAAAGAATGCCTACCTCTGGGATTGGTCTCACACCAAGAAACGGGTCAATTTGAAGCACTATCTCAATCAAAGTTTGCTTCGGAGCCATACCGTTGTGATGCAACATAATGGTCAAAAAGGAACGTACTACTACACAACTGTTAAAACCGCCAAAGGCGACGTTTCGGGTTACGTCTCCGCAAGCTTAGTTGAGAAGGGTTATTCAACCTATTACGCGGGTGTGACGGCGCGGTATCCGTTAACCTTCGCAACAACGGCAAACTATCTCGACTACATCAAACAGAGTAAGTATCAAAAATTAACTCAGGAAATAATGGCGTTATTCCCAAACACTCCCGTTGATCTCGGTTTATCACAAATTGCGGCGTATACCTATGGGGCAAAGACCATCGAAGATGGTGATAGCGATCTAGACCCACTCGACCAATCGGGTTATACTGACATCGTGCCGTTTAAATCGGTTATAGCCTATTTGTACAATCACCGAACGGCGTCAAACGCCACTAAAATTGCGGGCGTGAAGAAGTTGCTTGCTGCAGCGGGTTATCCGGCGGCTAAGCGCGCTAAACTGACTGATTATAAGTTAGGGATTTATAACATTAACAACATCTCTATTTACAACAATGGTGAAGGAAAAACGGCTTGGTATAGCTTAGCCATTGGCAAAACAAATTAAGGTTTAACCGAAAAGCTGTGCTATTTCATTTACGACAATCAACAAAAATCGCGTGACCTCTAACTACAAGAGATCACGCGATTTTTTATTTTGACTGCTAAAATTTAATCTTATAACTTAATCGTCAACAACGTCTGCACCGCCGCATACGCCATAAAGGCGACGACGATCCAGCCCGTAAACAACAACCACTTTGGGTGGCGGTAAGTGCCCATGATGTTCTTCTTCACAGCGGCGACCAACAGGATGGCCAACGCAATTGGCAAGATCATCCCGTTCATGGCGCCCACAACAACCAGCACTTTGGCTGGGCTACCAATGAAGTAGAAAATCAGGGTTGAGGCGAGGATGAAGGTAATGATCAGCGCTGACCGGTACTTGTTCACCCACGACTCTTTGTTTTGAGAGTAGTTTAAGAACGAGATCGACGTAAAGGTTGAGCCCAACGTCGAGGTCATCCCGGCTGCTAACAGCAACAGACCGAAGAACTTGTAGCCAAAGTTACCCGCAGCAATTTGGAAAATCGACGCTGCTGGGTTGGCTGGGTCTAACGTGTGACCCGCCAGCACAACGGCTAAACCGGCTAAGAATAACATGACCCGGATCACCGAAGCGACCCCGATCCCGGTTAACGCGCCTTCGTTGACGTAGCGGATGTTTTCTTGTCCGCGCACGCCACCTTCCAGCAAACGGTGCCCGCCGGAGAAAGAAATGTAGCCCCCAACGGTCCCACCAACGATCGTTACAATGGAGTAGAAGTTGATCTCAGTTGGCATAAACGTATGGTGAACGGCCGTTGCCACTGGCACAGTCGTTACGGCCAAGATGTAAATCAACACGGCAATTTTGATAACGGCTAGGAATTGCACCGTGCGATCGACCACCGTCATGGCATTTTTCACCACAAATACCGTGATCGCAATCGCGGCCGCAATCAGCGCCCCGTTCTTAGGGTCAATGCCAAACAGCACGTTGAGGCCAAGGCCGGCCCCACCGATGTTACCGATGTTAAAGAAGAAGCCGCCAATAAAAATCAGCCCGGTCAACACGTAACCTAAACCGGGAACAACTTCGTTCGCCAACACTTGTGCCCGTTTGCCGGACACGATAATAATGCGCCAGATGTTCAATTGCACGATAATATCGGCGATGATACAGAGTAAAATTGCAAAGCCAAAGTTAGCCCCCATCTGCCCGGTAAACATGGCAGTTTGGGTTAAAAATCCCGGTCCAACGGCGGCCATCGCCATCATAAAGGCCGCGCCCATGGCGACGCTAAATGGCGAGCGTTTCTTCGTTACTGAGGTCGTCTCTTTCATTCTCATGCTCCTTTATTCTAACCTGCGATGACATCGATACCATTAGCCAGCAGCGCTTGATGAATCTGCTTCACAAAGGCCACGGCCTTCACACCGTCACCGTGCACGCAAACCGTGTCTGGTTCAATCGCAATCGTCTGTCCGTCAATTGTCGTCACTTGGTGGGTCTTGATCATCGCAATCGTCCGGTCAACGGCTTCTTGCGTATCTTCGATCACAGCACCCGGCTTCTGGCGGGAAACTAAACTGCCATCCGCTTCGTAAGCGCGGTCAGCAAAGACCTCTTGTTCGTACGGCAACCCAATCGCCTGAGCTGCCCGAATCAGTTCACTGTTGGCAAGTCCCACCAACTTGATTTCAGGATCCACTTCCTTGATGCCTTCGCAAATCGCGTAAGCCAAATCGTAATCCTTTGCCGCCATGTTATACAGCGCCCCGTGCGGCTTCACGTGGTGCAAGCGGTGGGTTGGCGCAAATGCTTGAAGGGCGCCTACTTGGTATTTGATCTCCGCCTTCGCGGTTGCGGGGGCAATCTGCATCTTGCGACGACCGAAGCCTGCTAGATCCCGAAGGCCCGGGTGCGCGCCCAACGCAACGTTGTTCGCCACGGCCAAATCAACTGTTTTTTGCATCACTTCTGGGTCACCAGCGTGAAAGCCACAG
The DNA here is from genome assembly GCF_054785195.1 of Secundilactobacillus muriivasis. Lineage (NCBI taxonomy): Bacteria > Bacillati > Bacillota > Bacilli > Lactobacillales > Lactobacillaceae > Secundilactobacillus > Secundilactobacillus muriivasis. Next base: position 21,616 of record NZ_BAABMI010000038.1, read on the forward strand.
GCAATGTTGGCCGACGTAATGTATGGCAACACCTGATCGTCCAGTCCCAGCGTGTAACGGCCAAAACTCTCCCCTAAATCACAATTTAAATCAACCTGAGTCACAATGAGAACCTCCCCGTTCTACGCCTGTTGTGGCAGTAATTCGCGTTCAATAAAGTCAATGTCGAAATCATTTTGCTTAAACTGTTCCGTTTGCAGTAGTTCGTTCAAAAAGTCCAAATTCGTTTGGATCCCGCTGATCACCGTTTCGTTGATGGCCACCATCAGCTTGCGGCGAGCGGTTTCCCGGTCCGGCGCGTAGCTGATGATTTTAGCGATCATCGAATCGTAGTTCGGCGGTACCTTGTAACCCTGATACAGCGCGGTATCCACCCGAATGCCGTTGCCGCCTGGTAAATGCAGTCCGGTGATCGTCCCGGCACTCTCTGCGTTGACCCGACACTCGATGGAATAACCGTTGGTAGCCGTTCGCTCTGGCAATGGTTTGCCGGCCGCAATCAACAATTGGGCCTTCACCAGGTCCCAACCAGAAACCAATTCTGAAATTGGGTGTTCCACTTGGATCCGGGTGTTCATTTCCATGAAGTAGACTTGGTTTGGGCCAGTGTAGAGAAACTCCAGCGTCCCGGCACCAAGGTAGTGCAGTTCTTCAACCGCCCGCTTCGAGACTTCTAATAAGTGTTCGCGCGTTGCGGGATCGATGTTGCTTGGGGCTTCTTCGACCACTTTTTGGTGGTGATTTTGTAACGAACAGTCCCGTTCGCCGATTGCAATTCCAGTGCCATCCGCTAATCCCAGCACCTGAACTTCGATGTGTCGGGGCCGTTCGATGAATTTTTCGAGGTACATTTCGTTATTGCCAAAGGCCTTCACGGCTTCATTTTGTGCCATGGTGAACCCTTCTTGGAGCTGGGCCTGCGTTTCAATCAAGCGCATTCCCTTACCGCCACCACCAGCAGCGGCCTTGACCATCACTGGGTAGCCGATTTCGGTAGCGATGGCTTGCGCTTCCGTCACCGAAGTCAGTTCCTTATCACTCCCAGGGGTCACGGGGACGCCAACGGCCTTCATGGCTTCACGCGCCCGGGCCTTATCCCCCAGCAACCGCATCGTTTCTGGACGAGGGCCGATAAAGGTCAAACCGGCCTTCAGGCACTGTTCCGCGAACTCGGCATTTTCAGACAAAAAGCCATAACCCGGGTGAATCGCATCCGCCCCGGTGATCTGGGCCGCACCTAGTAAATTGGTCATATTTAAATAACTCTTGGTCGGACTAGCAGCACCGATACAAACGGCCTCATCCGCCAGCTTAACGTGTAACGCATCCCGGTCGGCCGTTGAGTACACGGCAACGGTATTGAGTCCCAGCTCCTGACAAGCTCGGATAATGCGAACCGCGATCTCACCCCGGTTTGCAATTAGTACTTTTTCCATGTGTGACACTCCTTGTAATAGAGCGCGTAGGGAAGCGGTTAGGAGACAGTGTGTAACGGAAAATAAACGAAAATCCCGGTCTTGGATTTTGGTTTATTTTCCGTTACACGCAGTCTCCTGCTTTTCTACGCGCGTTTCGGCTATGTAAACTAGCCCCGCTACAACGCCTCAATCTCAAACAACGGCTGATCAAATTCCACAAGATCCTCGTTATCGACCAACACCTTCACAATGCGGCAATCCTGAGTTGCCGTCACGTTGTTCATCATCTTCATGGCTTCAACGACCGCAATCGTCTGGCCGGCCTTCACCGTGTCACCCGCTTGCACGAATGGCGCATCGTCTGGACTAGCCGCCGTGTAGAACGTGCCGACAAACGGCGCCTTAATAGTGAGCGCACTGGTTGCCGGTTCGGCAGCGGGCGTTGCTTGAGCTGGCGCAACTGCTGGTGCCGCAACGGGGGCGACGTTGGCTGCCCCTCGTGACAGTTCGATGGTTGCGTCTTGAGTCTTATACTTTAACCCGTTGATGCCGTTGGCCGTCATCAACTTCATCAATTGTTCAATTTGTGTGATTTCCAAAGTGATCCTCCTCTATTCATGCGCAAAGAGTGTAGCGACTCGGTCCGCGACCTGCCGTGTGGTAATTGGCACCGTCCGGAACTGGTGGGTCGTTTCAATGGCGGTAACGCTACCGCACTGCTGTTTGTAAAGTTGCTGCCCAGCTTCTGAGTCCAGCCACTGGAATTGGAGTTGTTGTCCCGGAACCAGTTGAACTAGTTTCGGCAAATCCACCCGGGCGACCACCGCAATCACGGGATAGCCGCCAGTTGTTTGGCGGTCAGCAAGTAGCACGATGGGCTGGCCACTGCGCGGCATTTGAATGCCACCGAGCACCGTACCTTCGGATAGCATTTCCGCCACTCGGCTGGTATCAATGGCCGTCCCGCTTAACCGGGCGCCCATTCGGTCAGATTGTTGACTGATCTCAAACGTCTGGTGGGTAAACTGTTGGCGCTGTTGACTCGGAAAGTCCCGCGCTTGTGGCCCAGGGGTGACTCGAATCTTCGTGATATCTTCTTGGCTGTACGGATAGGCGGTTGCTTGCTGATAGGCGGAGTGATCGATCACATCGCGTACCGTTTGCAATAAGTCACCCGCCTGTAACTGCCGGCCATGGTAGCCACCCAGCTGGTAACGCAAACTGGTCGACCGACTGCCCATCACAACGGGCACCTGAATGCCACCGCTGACGGCGAGGTAGCCAAACCGCCCCGTGGTATAAATACCGATGGCCAGCTTGTCACCCCGCCGCGCGAAGTAACTGCGATAGGCCTGAATCGGTTGGCCATTCAGTGTGACCGTTGCGTTGGCCCCCGTCACCGCAAAGTGACTGCTCTGCGTAAAAGTCAACGTTGGCCCCTGTAAACTACTTTCTAAGACCGCCGCATCCAGCCCGTTACCGACAAGTCGATTCGCCACGTTGGCCGCATCCTGATCCATCACACCAGAAACCGAAAAACCACTACTCTGGGTTGCGGTTCGGCCCCGGTCCTGAACGGTCGTTAGTGGCCCGCTCACGAGAATTTTAAGCGCCATGTTGCACCTTCTCTTCTGCGACCGGTTCCGTTAGCACCTGATACTCATCTAAGTGCGCCGCAATGTGGCTGTACTCGGCCTTTGAAATCACATCAAAGTGAATGTAATCGCCGGTTTGATAGTAGAACGGTTGCTGTTTATCAGGCTGGAACAGTTGAAGCGGCGTTCGGCCGATAATCTGCCAGCCACCAGGTGATTCGATTGGATACATGCCGGTTTGTTCACCAGCAATGCCCACCGAACCCGGCGCAATTTTCAGTCTCGGCGTCGCTAACCGTGGCGTTGCCAGTTCTGGCGCCAACCCACCAAGGTACGCAAATCCGGGTAAGAAGCCCAGCATGTAAATCAGGTAATCAGGTTCACTATGCCGTTCGATCACGGTTGCGGCGTCTAAATGCGCCTGCTTAGCAACCGTCTCAATATCCGGCCCAAATTCAGTGTCGTAGCACACCGGAATGTGGACCCGCTTAACAGTGGCCACGGCTGCTTGGCGTCCGTCCAGCATCGCCGTGTTGACGGTCGCTTTCAGTTGTTTTAAGTTCAACTGAGCTGGGTTGTAAAAAATGGTTAACGTCCGGAACGCGGGCAAGAACCCTCGAATTCCTGGGACGGCTAATTGGACTAACCGCTGTTGCAGTTGCGCGATCTGTTGATTGATCGCCACACTCACCTGCCGCTCGAATGTCACGTTCACCGCAGTATCACCAGCGGGTAAAATTTGATATGCCAACATGTCATGGCCTCCTTTTTGTTCATCATTGTGGTTATTTAACCGGGGACTTTCGTCGTTATCGATTGTTAGCAACGTTGACTAGTCATCGTTATTAGATGAGGTTTATCTTAAGGTCAACTTTCGGATTACTTGTATTCTAAATTAAAAATAAATTAAAATCAAATATTATTACATGATATTCATTATTATTCAGAACATTCATTTTATGATATAGCGACCATCGCTGTTATAGCAACGGTTACGGCAATGTTAGTAATTGTTACATCTTTTAAAATGAATAATTAAATTGTGAACAATGGATGCTTAATAATTGTTAGTGCTTAGTTGGTGACATTTCGGGGGAGATAACCGCTTACATGGCGCTTTTTGGGGTTGAAAGATTACAGGAGCATGTGAGGTTTGGGGTGTCGTGCTCGTTTTGGCGTGAGTTTTGGCGGAAAACTTCCTATATAAAAAGCGTGCGCCGTCCCGATGTAGGATGGTGCACGCTTTTTGATTGTTAAGCTGTTTCAGTTTACTAATTGTGCTTTGGTGAGTGCTTGGGGCGACGAGCATTGCGGTTACTTTGTTTTCGGCGCCTCATTAAGCTCACGTTTTTTGGGTGATCGATTTCATTGGGTAGTTTGTCGGCGATGGTTCTTTTAGGCCACCGCGCCGAAACGTGCTGCGAAAAACTGAGAGCTGCATATAAGGGCGACCCGGCATAATTGGCCAAAGCCCGGCCAATTATGCCGGGTCGCCCTTATACTCCGCTCTCAAAACGTTTTTCTCCGCACTCTGTCTAATGGAATCTCATCCCTCCATCAACCTGCAACGACTGCCCAGTAATATAACCAGCAGCCGGTGACACGAACCAGGCCACCACCTCTGCGACATCCGCTGGGGTTGCTTCTCTGCCGATTGCGATTTCGCTTAGGCAATCTGCTTGTTGTTCTGGGATCGTTTTGCCCTTGATGGCGGCCGTCTTTTTATCGATGGCGTCACGCATCTTGGTGCGCACGATGCCTGGGTTGTAGGCGTTGACCGTAATCTTATCCTTCGCAAATTCCTTTGCGGCGGATTGGGTTAAGCCGCGGATCGCGAACTTTGAAGCTGAGTAGGCACTTTGGAGCGCTGAGGCTTCGTAGCCGGCCAATGAAGCTGCGTTGACGATGCGACCACCGTTACCCTGCTTCTTGAACTGCTTGCCAGCTGCTTGAATGCCCCAATACGTGCCCCGTAAGTTCACGTCCAGTAAGCGTTCCACGTCCTCTGGCTTTGAATCCACGAAGTTATCAATGAAGGCAATTCCGGCGTTGTTGACGTAGACGGCCAGATCACCGAAATCTGACACGGCGGCGTCAACTAACGCAAACACTTCGTCCCGGTGGGCCACATCAACGTGGTAGGCCTTCGCCTGATAACCTTCGGCCACTAAGTCAGCAGCGACTTTGGGTGCCGTTTCATCATTAATATCAGCGACGGCGATACTGTAGCCGTCCTTTGCTAACCGGTGGGCGATGCCCTCGCCGATTCCTTGACCAGCACCAGTGATAATTGCGAGTTTTGCGTCTGCATTTGCCATTATGAATTACCTTCTTTCTAAATTAATTAACTAGATCACGTGACGTTCGAATGGTTCGTCACTGATACCTTCGTCCAAGATCTTCTTAGCCCATTCCTTAGCAGAGAACAATGAGTGGTCGCGGTAGTTGCCACAACTGTAGATGTCAGTGCCTTGAACGTCTTCCCAAGTGGTCTTGTTGGCGATTTCGTCTAATGACCCCTTAAGTGCTTTAGCGACTTCAGTAGTTGAATGTTGGCCCCAGGTAATCAAATGGAAACCGGTCCGGCAACCAAATGGTGAGCAGTCGATGACGCCGTCTAAGCGGTCACGGAGTAAGCCAGCTAATAAGTGTTCGATGGTGTGTAAGCCGGCCGTTGGGATGGCATTTTCATTGGGTTGAACCAACCGTAAATCGTAGTTGCTGATCAGGTCGCCCTTAGTCCCGTGTTCCTCAGTAATTAAACGAACGTATGGTGCCTTTACCTTTGTGTGATCCAACGTAAAACTTTCAACTTTAGCCATAATTAAAATCTCCCTTTAATTTAGTGTCGCTCGAGGTGACTGATTTTTTTAAATACCGCAAACGATGCGGCGTTCTTTAACGTATTTAACCTTACTTCAAGTATGACAATGGTTTGTTAACTTCGATCTTGGTGCCGTAGTACTTGTCTTTGATGTACTTTTGGATGTCCTTCTTGTGGTAGAGCTTAACCAGCTTCTTGTAGTTGGCGTTGTTCTTGTTCTTAGCAGACGTTGCCAAGATGTTGATGTTGTCCTTAGTACTTTGGTCAACCTTTTCGTGGAAGATTGAATCCGTCAATACGTGCAAGTGACCTTCCAAGGCAACCGTGTTTGAGATCAAGACGGCGTCAACATCGTTGATGATCCGTGGACCAGTGGTATCGTCGATTTCCTTGAACTTGATGTTCTTAGGGTTACTCTTGATATCCTTAACCGTTCCGAGCATACCGAAGTCCTTCTTCAAGGTGATCAGACCCGCTTTTTGAAGCAGTAGCAATCCACGAGCAGCTTGTGATGGGTTGTTGGCGATGGCAATCGTGGCGCCATTTGGAATCTGCTTAACGTTCTTGTATTTCTTAGAATAGATCCCCATTGGTTCCAAGTAGGTCGTCCCTAATGCGGCTAACTTGTTACTCTTGTTTTGTTGGTTGTAAGTCACGTAGTAAGACCATGACTGGAAGGCGTTGACGTCCACGTCACCATCGGCGGTGGCCTTGTTCAATTGAACGCCATCAGCGATGTTTTTAACGGTGATCTTCAAGCCTAACTTCTTAGCATCATCCGTTTTTGCAATGTGTTTCCAAATATCAATATCAGACCCTTCAGACCCGATGGTGATCTTGTTGGACTTGGCACTGCTTGCTGAATGACTGCTGCTGATACTGTGAATCCCGAAGGCAGCCACGATAATGACTACCACAATTCCAATTAACCAATAAGCACTTTTTTTCATATGACAACACTCCCACTCTCTTAAATTCTCTTATTTAATACCGTTCAACCCGCCGGACGATCCAATCGCCGATCAGTTGAACTGCAAACACCAAAATTAAAATGACGATCATTGACATAAAGGTGATGTCATTTTCAAACCGGGCATAGCCGATGTTGATAGCCACGTCCCCTAACCCACCAGAACCGATGGCACCGGCCATGGTGGTCAATCCAATCAAACTGATGATGGTCACGATGGAGACCCGCAAGATATCGGCGAGGCCTTCTCGTAAGTAGATTCGAAAGATGATCTCCAGCGGACTAGAGCCCATGGCTTCCGCCGCTTCAACCACCCCGCGGTCCACGTCCAGCAGGGCATTTTGTACCTGTCGCGCGTAGAACGGGAAAATCCCGAAAATCAATGGGACCAGTGACGCTGTCATCCCAACGGTGGTCCCCACCAGGAATTTGGTGACTGGTGAAATCACGGCCAGTAAGATAATGAACGGAATCGACCGCAACAGGTTGACCACTTTATCCAGTACCGAGTAGGTCAACTTGTCTTCCAAGATGCCACCCGGTTGGGTAATCACCAGTAGAACCCCGAAGAGTAACCCCAATACCGCTGAAACGATTGCTGAAAAGAAAGTCATGTACAACGTGGCATAGATTGCCTGAATAAATTCGCCCTTCATCGCTAACACGTTTGGAATTAACGCTGCCATTAAACCTCAACCCCCTTCGTTGCTTTGCCGTTGAGGATGCGGGCCTTAACGCCTTCACCCTTCAACTGGCGGATCGCATCGTTGAACACCTCAAGGTTCCCGGTGATCACGGCGATCATGTAGCCCACGTTTTGACCATCAATTTGGTCAATGTTGGCAAACAAGATGTTCACATCCACCTTGTACTGTTGCGAGAACTGCGACACGATCCCTTGCTGCGTCGAATTACCGATGAAGTTGAAATACATCAACTCTTGGTCATCATTGAAACCTTCAATATCGATCGTGCTCGTGATCCGCTCGATAGCGTCCTTGACGTTCGTGGAGGTTTCCACGAAGTCGTTGGTCAACGGCGCCTGTGGATCAGTGAAGACCTTGGCAACCGGTCCACGTTCAATGATTCGGCCCGCGTCCATGACGGCCACGTTGTGACAAATACTCTTGATCACCTGCATTTCGTGGGTGATCAACACGATGGTCAAGCCTAAGTCATCGTTCAATTTCTTCAATAGTTCCAGAATCGACTTCGTGGTCTTAGGATCCAAGGCGCTAGTGGCTTCATCAGAGATTAGGATCTCTAGGTTGCTGGCCAGGGCCCGCGCAATGGCGACCCGTTGCTTTTGGCCACCGGAGAGCTTGCTGGGATAGGTATCCGCGTATTCTTCCAAGCCGACCAACTTGAGCAACTCCTGTGCCCGGTCAATGCGTTCACGCTTGCTGACCTTTTGACTAAGCAGCGGATACTCAACGTTACCTAACACGGTTCGGGACTTCATCAAGTTGAAGTGTTGGAAAATCATCCCAACCTTTTTACGCGCCTTACGTAACCCGGCAGCTGGTAAGTTTTGAATCTCCTCACCGTTTACCGTAACAGTCCCTGCAGTCGGTCGCTGTAACAGGTTGATCACCCGAACCAGCGTACTCTTACCGGCACCGGAGTACCCGATGATGCCGTAGATGTCACCGCGTTTGATTTGAACATCAACGTGGTCAACCGCGTGAAGTTCCTGACCGCTATTTTTGAAGGTGACTGAAATGTCCTTTAATTCAATTGCGTTTTGGGTTGCTTCTGGCATCTCACTCACGTCCTTTCGCTGCGACCCCGAAGACGATCGGGGCGATGTCGCTTAAGTATTGGTTATCGATTTCATCAAAGGTATTAAACTTGGGACTGTCTAAATCAAGCACGCCCCAGAACTGATCATCATGGAAGATTGGCACAACAATTTCAGAATTTGAAGCACTGTCACAAGCGATGTGGCCTTTGAACTCGTGCACGTTTGGCACCACTTCCGACTTCAAGTTTTGCGCCACCGTGCCGCACACGCCGGATCCAACCGCAATGTGCATACAGGCTGGCTTACCTTGGAACGGGCCAAGGATCAACTCGCCGTCTTTAAAGCGGTAAAACGAGGTCCCGTTCAAGTCTGGCAGGCTGTTGAAGATCAACGATGCCAAGTTACTCATGTTGGCGACCAAGTCAAATTCATTTTCTAGAAGGCTGGCTGCCTGTAATTTTAATAGTTCATAACGTTCCGTTTTCTCACTCATCGTTGTTGCCTCCCCGTTTAACTTGGTAAAAACAAAAAAAGCATTTTCATCCTCAAATCAATTGATTTAAGGACGAAAATGCTTCCGTGGACCACCTTAGTTTAAATCGCCCTCACAGGCAATTCCTCATTGAGTACGCGACAAACTAACGGTGATAGTACTTACTGTTACGTGCATACCCTGACCCTGTAACGGGCGTACCCGCCACCACTTTGCCCAACAGGTTCAGCAGTGGAACGCGCTAACGGACCATATTCGGTTAACGATCAACACACCTTTTCACCAAACGGTGCTCTCTTAAGATCATCGGTAACTTACTCATCCTTGCGTTTCGTTTCGTATAAATGACTGGTGCTTATTATGGCGCGATGATGAGTAAGTGTCAAGATTAAATTAAAGTTTTTTAATCACGAGGGTTAAATTTTTGAATCACGATCCGTGCTCACGCTTACGGCCGCTTTAATTTTGCGCAATCTAAATTAATGACAAAAAAATTTAAAAAATTGTTTTGCTTGACTATATGTCGATAACGACTTATAGTAATCAGTGTCGTTATCGACATATTAATTTAAAAAGAAGGCACTTTAACATGACGAAAACATTTAAAACGTTAGACGATTTCCTTGGCACCCACTTCATTTACACTTACGACAACGGTTGGGAATACGAATGGTACGCGAAGAACGACCACACCGTTGACTACCGAATCCACGGCGGCATGGTTGCTGGCCGTTGGGTAACCGACCAAGAAGCCCACATTGCCATGTTGACTGAAGGCATCTACAAGGTTGCTTGGACGGAACCAACTGGGACCGACGTTGCGCTTGATTTCGTACCAAACGAACTTAAGTTAAACGGCACGATTTTCTTCCCAAAGTGGGTTCAAGATCACCCAGAAATCACCGTCACTTACCAAAACGAACACATCGATTTGATGGAAGAATCTCGTGAAAAGTACGACACTTATCCTAAGCTGGTTGTTCCAGAATTTGCCCACATCACTTACATGGGTGACGCCGGTCAAAACAACGAAGACGTAATCTCTGAAGCCCCATACGACGGCATCGTTGACGACATCCGTGAAGCCCGTTACTTCGACGCTGACTACAAGCGGATCAACAAGTAACTAGTCACCACTTCCAAAACCTGCCATAATGGGATTAAATCCTAATTTTGGAGCGATGAGCCTTGCCAAAAAAACGTACCCTCCCCTACATCCTGCTGGGGTTGATCAACAGTAACCATCAGTTATCTGGCTACCAAATCATGCAGGAATTCAAAAACGAAATCAGCGACTTCTGGACGGCGTCTCACAGCCAAATCTACCCGGAACTCCAACGCATGACCGATGATGGTTGGTTGACGCCTGTGACGTTGTCATCCAACTCCGATTCCAAGCGAAACCCAATTTACTATCAACTCACCACCACCGGTCAAGCGGTACTCCATGATTGGCTGGCAGAGCCGCTAACGGCAGCCTCCGCTGAGCTGTTTCCGCTGAAACTGTTTTTCTTGGATCAGCCGGATAGTCCGTTACTGAAGCCGTTGTTGCAACAACAACTACAATTGAGTACCGACCGCCTCGAGTACCTTAAGGGGCGCCAACAGATCGTTTTCCCAACTGATGCTGAGGTTCAGACACACTATGGCCACTACCTCACGTTGACCCGTGGGATTCAGCGGGAACGCAATTATGTGAGTTGGTTGACGGAACTGTTGAACAATTTAACTGAACATTAGTGATTACTAAAAAAGCTCTGGAGAACATACTTCAGGGCTTTTTTGCTGTTGTTTGTGTCCAACGTGAACATTCTTCCACTTAGTTTGTGAAGTGCGGTGATTTGCTTGAACTGTCGATTCCGGTAAGCGGCTAGGTTCCAGCTGTGGGGCCGGTCTGAGCCGAAGAGCGGTCTCAGTCCTCGAATTCAAGTCTCGCCAAAACCCGCGCGAGTCTTGAATTCGTCCCCGATAATTGGCGGTTGTTGAAAGATCATCAACAACCACCAATTATCGCGACACAGCATCCACCTAGCCGCTTACCGAAATCTTACATTGGCGCAGTTCGATACTATCGCAAATCATCTCAAGCACTTGACTGATTAGCTGCAGTATTGCAACGACTGAGGTTGAGTCGCTCAACGTCAAAATTGGTCATCAGTTAACACTTCATCAGCACGACGAACAAACCATCAATCTGTTCTGAACGATGACTCAACGCGCTTGAACGTATTGTTAACTCAATGCGGTAACGTTACCGTTCAGCACTTACTGAGATGTTTGCGGTTGTCATCATACGACAGTTTGGCCCTTCATGATAAATTTTCGGGAGTGCGGTCCCGATGCCGAAAGTCCGCAAACAAGAGGTCGGTCAGAAAATTGGGCTCAGCCGTGAAATTTCACTTAGCTGGTGAACTTCCAGCTTAGTGAAAGGCCGAATTCTGAGACGTGTTTTTCCGGCTCAGAATCGTGCCCACGGCGTTCCAGCCCAAATTTTCTGCCCGACCGGTTGTGCCCACAATATCATCCATGATTAACGCGCCAACGAAGCCAAATTTCACAAACTCTGCACACTTACGCTGGACACAAGCGACAGTAACTATCGGTAAACGATGTCAGAATACAGAATGGCCTAATTGCTGATTTTTAAACAAGCGTCCTGTGCCAAACCAGTTTGCTCAATATTTCAACATCTCGCTCAGCCATTCAAATCTGACGCGAGGCATGCTAAACTAATCAACATACGAAGTGAGGCGAACAATTTGAAAAACACGCTAAAAGAACGGTGGATCGGCCTGGTTGCGGGCTTGTTCATCAATGCGTTCGGGAATGCGATGTCCATTTCCGGTAACATGGGTAGCGGGGTCTGGTCAGCTTCCGCGGTGAACTTACATAACTGGACTGGTGTCAGTCTGGGCTTGATTTTGACCTGTATCGGAATCATCAATGCGTTAACCAACCAATTCTTGATTCGACGCTTTGATCCCAAGCGGTTAATTGGCGAAGTGATTTTCGTGATGTTTTACGGCTCGTTTGTCCAATTCTTTGCGGGTTGGCTAGACGGCTTAGGTGCGAACACCGCTTCAATTCCAGTGCGGATTCTAATCAGTGCCGGTGGGGTTGTGGTCTTCTGTGTCGGCATTTCACTCTACCAACGGGCCAACATCGTGATGCACCCCAACGATGACACCACTAACATTCTGCGGTTCATGTACGTTAAGGGCAACGCAACTGCCTCACAACTGTTGGACTTTGCGCCACCGATCATTGTGATCATCATCTCCTTCTTTGCGACTGGCCAAATTTTATCAGTCAACGTGGCGACCGTGTTCTCAATCTTATGTAATGGCATTTTGATTGCGACCTCGGATAAATTGATCTGGCCGCATTTGACCCATAACTTCCGGGTGAAACCTTCGGGGGATGGGACGCCGACGGTTTAAATTACTGGTATTTGGTTCAACCGTAAATAAAAATGTGATACAAGCTGCCACCATTAGCTGGCAACCTGTATCACATTTTTTAATCTCCACAGACTTTCAATAGCTAGTTACTGTTCAACACCACGCTTAAAGGTTTTCAGAATTAACCGTTCATCAATTGAGCGTCCTCGCTCAGTTACGCTCCATGGTGAACCTTCTCGATGCGTTATTCGGCTTAACTCAACTGCCGTCTTATCACCATAATCGGTATCAATTTCACTTAATAACTCGTTAATTTCAAAATCACTCGCTATCAGCGCATAATCATCATAAGCGCTATCTTCAAGTTTATTACCAACAATTCCTGTTCGTCCCTTAAAACATTGATGAACCTCTTCAACAACTGGTCCGTATGGCATAGCGATTATGTTTGAGTTAAATAATTTTTGGTTGGTTCGTTGTGCATATCTGCCAAACGCAAAATAAAGTAACTTAACAACTTTCATCTGGGAGAGTTCCTCAACGTTTTTATCAATCAAACTATCGAAATGATTTTTTACTCGAAACCAATTAGCCAGTTGAACCGATGAATACCCTGTAACACCAGTCAATTTATTATTAGAATCGTCATTGGCTGAATTCAGCTGTTTATTAGGATAAAGGACATCAGTAATTTTATGTCGAATCGGCAACGGAATATTATTTTTATCTGCCTTGATAAAACTCTGGAGACTGTTATCGTCGTTCATTAATAATTTTAGTAGTCGATTATGCGCCGTTGTTGGAAACGCGCCCGCTTCATAAAGTGCAATTGTGTTTGGACTAACGCCGATTAACTTAGCAAAATCTCTTTGACTTAACATCAATCTATGCCGAAACGCTTTAATATCGACTGGCGAAACGATATCAAATTCATGTCGATACATATCATTCGCGATTTCAACTGCTTGATCATCAAGAACCCGGTCATCAACCAATTCACCCGTAACAACATCAAAACGCGCAGGCGCAGTTACAGTATACGAATGGCCTTTAATATCAAACGTATTCGTGTAATCTTTTAAATAAGTATCACTCATGATGCTTTCCTCCTCAGTTGTATAGGCTCGGATGAAATGAGATAAACCAGATAAGGGTGTTATTGTTTTTGAATTTAAACTTGATGTAATACTGCTCACCAAATTGAGTTTCAAATACCCAGGCAAATTCACCGCTATAATCAGGATTGCGATCTTCTTCATATTTGACAAAATCAGTAATTTTTAACTGTCTCATGATTTCTTTAGCCAATGCGTTACTAATCGGCTGGGCATGCATTGCGCGACGCTTAGAAATTTGAAATCGATCATTTTCCATTAGGTATTTAGCTAACGTAAGTGCTTCGGTTTTATTCATAAACTTTTCCATCTGTCTTCTATTTACCTATAGTGTAGCGTATTCCTCTAACATCTGCTACTAAATAGTAGCATAATCAGTACATCCGGTTCATACCCGATAATCTGTACCGCTTTTACCATTTTTAAAGATTTATTGCATTTCACGTCATAGAACCAAATAATCGATAAAACGTCCCAGTAATATCATTAAAACTCTGAATGATATCCCTGAGACGCTTTATTTCGCTTTTTAATAACTTGTCACGCTACTTCAAGAATCCATGCTCCAATATCCGATACTCATCCTGAATTTGCCGAATAATGGGTTCAAAATCCTCAATTTTGGCTTTCGGGTGCTGCTGCATAAACTGCTGTGCATCGCCGAAGACCTGGTCCGCTACCGCTGATAATAAGCGTTGCAGCGTGCCACGATCCACATCGTCTCGAATCGGCATTCGGTCAATGACGGGTTGCTCTAGCTCCAGCATGCCCATCGTGGTTTGATTGCGCCACAATTCGGCAATCTCGCCCTGAATCTCTTCCGGCAAACTGCCCAGTTCACCAAACGAGCGTACCGAAAGCGTAAACTCATCCGGAGACTGTAACTGTAATTCGATTTTATAGCGGACCGCCCGTTCGATCATATCACCTAAGTCATTGGCGTCGCGCCACACACTGAAGTCCGCAATCGACGTCAGGTGCTCAATCACGTATTCTACCGCGGCCAAATACAGGTGGCCTTTGTCACCAAAATACCGAAACACGATGCCCTTCGACACGGACGCTGCTTTCGCAATGTCGGCCGTTTTCGCCTGAAGGTAGCCGTTTTCTGCAAAGATATGGGTGGCGCTTTTCATGATCCGGTCAACTTTTTCTGGATCCTTGGGTACTTCTGGGTTTAGGGCTAACATCACAACGTCCTTTCTTAAATTGGGTTAGTTTTCAATCAAATCCCGCCGACGGTACAGGCTGTAACCAATCAAGACCAGCACACAGCTGACTACGACCAGCAAGCCCACTTGATCCCACTGTACCGTGTGTAGCGGTACTTTGCGGATCCAGCCAAACGGGGTTACTTTCTTCGTCCATTCTGGGAAGTCCAAGAGACCGCCCAAGTAAATTGATAACAGGGCGTAAATTGGGAGAATCCACGCCAACTTCTGCAAGCGAGGCAGCAAACCAACAACAACTGCCGCAATCCCGACCGTCATTAAAATGGCTGGCGCAAAGCCCCAAAAGGCGCGCATCAACCGCCCGACACTAAAGGCGTGCTTCATGCCCTGACTGCCAATTGCCATCCCAATGTTGCCGGCAAACAAGGTCAGTAATCCTGAGACTGTTGCCACTAAGCTATAGGCACCGAACAACTGGAACCGAGAGACTGGCCGAGCGTGCATCGATTCCAACCAGCCCTTTTGCTCGTCACTATTTAACCGAAGCAACGTGGCAATCACCGGGACACTCGCCCCAATCGCCATCACCGTTGCCATCATTGATGCAAATTCCAAGGTCATCGTCCGGCCAGCAGCCTGAGCTGCCGCGGGGCCGATAATCTTAACGACCATTGGACTACTATTCATCATATCACCAATTGTATCAAATAATGACCCCATGCTGGCGCCGTAAATGAACAGGCCAATAACCCACGCAATCAAACTCGTGCGTTCCAACCGGAAAATTAAGCTAGTCGGGCCGGCTAAAAAGGCGCTAGCGTGAGCACGACCGGGCCGGTCTGGTAACAGGCCACTGCCTAAGTCCCGTTGTGCGCTGACCACGAAGGTGATAACTAAGACAACGGCTGCGAGGGCAATCATGTACAGTGCCGGAAACCAGTTATTTTTACCATAAACGCCGAGTTTTTCAACCCAGCCGAATACGGTCCACCAAGTGTAGTCGGTATTTTGCACGTCGGTTAACGCTCTTAGAATGTACAGGATACCAAGTAAGCTGTAACTCATTGTTGTAGCACCACGGGCGTCGCTGGCGAGTTGGGCGATCAGTAGCGTGAAGGCGCCAAACATCAGGCCGCAAGCGGCTAGGCCCATGCCAAACAGCCAGTTACCAGTCGCATCGGCGCCGTCCATGTTCATCGCTTGCAATGTAACGCTCATGAGGACGCCGTTTAGCAAGTTGATGATGATTAACTCATACAGCGTAGCTAACAGCGAACTCTGACGACCAACACTGTGCGCCCGCACCATTTCTAACACGCCGTTGTCCTCTTGGGTTCGGGTGTTACGGATGGCGAAGTAGATGTTCATAACGGCCATAATCAGCCCCATAAACACCATCATCGTGGCTGAGAAAATTGACGCTGTGCTGGCAGACTGGGTGGCCTTGAACGGCCCAAACATCGCCGCCATCGCAGGCGTGTCCATCGTATGAACCAATGATGCGACCGCTTTGTCATTGCCAGTCAGACCGATGATTTTGCTGGCACCAGAAGCGGCACCGCCAACGATCCCTAACAACCAAATTAAGATGGCAATTCGGTCCCGACGCAAATACATCCGCGTCAGGTAACCGGTTTGCGCGGTTTCTTGGTTACGCTTCATGAGAATCGCCCTCCCCCTCAGCGTTGTAGTAACGCATAAACAGGTCTTCAAGTGTTGGTGGCGTGCTTTGCAGGGTCACGATTTGGTAATCCGCCAACTGACTCATCACGGCACCCACCTGAGCCGTATCCACCGCAAAGGTCGCTTTGTTGGTCGTTGTGGCGTCTGGCGTAAAGCCGTGAACACCTGCTAACTGGGCCACTGCGTCGAGTGGTTGCTGGGTAGCGACCGTGATTTGCGTCCGGGTCAACTGACGCATTTCGTCCAGCGTCCCGGTTTCAACGATCTTACCGGCTTTAATGATGCCGATTCGGTCACACATCCGCTCCACTTCAGACAAGATATGGCTAGATAGTAGCACGCTCTTGCCGGCTTCTTTCAGCGCCAACACATGCTTCTGGAAAATCTCTTCCATCAACGGATCCAACCCACTCGTTGGTTCGTCAAAGATGTAAAAATCAGCTTCGGTTGAAAATGCCGCGATCAAGGCGACCTTCTGCCGGTTCCCCTTCGAATAGGTCCGCGACTTCTTCTTAGGATCAAGCTCAAACTCTTTAATTAACTCATCCGTCTTCGCAGTGTGCTTTTGATGATTCAACTTCAACAAGAAATCGATCATTTCACCACCAGTCAGGTTCGGCCACAAATAAACGTCACCGGGCACGTAGGCGATTCGGTTATGGATCGATACGGCCTGCGACCACACGTCTTGCTTAAAAATCGTCGCTTGGCCACCACTCGCCTTTAAGATTCCCAACAGCACCCGGATCGTCGTCGATTTACCCGCGCCGTTTGGCCCGATAAACCCGAAAACTTCCCCCGCGTTCACGTCGAACGTAATGTCGGATAACGCCTGAAACTTACCAAAGTGTTTTTGTAAATGCTGAATGCTTAATACCGTTTGTGTCATTGTGAATCCCTCCTATGGGGAGCGGCAGTTGGGTCGCTCAACCAGGTTGTATTTTGATTTCACCGATAGTATAAAGCTCGTTGACTCGTAAGTCAATGACTCGTGAGTCAATAAATTCGATTATGACATTTTGATTGGGTTTAAAGGTTGGTTTAACGGTGTTTAAACGACTTGTATTTATCGATTTTTGGTTGAATTTTAATCTGGATTTGGTGCTAATTTGTCGGCTATATTGATCAGGATTGAACTGGGTTTCTTGACTTAAAATCAATTAAATTTTTTAATGAACTTCGAGACTGTTATCTAGCCTAAACGCGATGCAAAACTCAGGTCCCGGCCATGTAAGGCAGTGAAGCCGCAAATTCCAGGATCGGGAATTCACGGCTTCACTGCCTTACATTCTGGGACCTAACCGAGTTTTGCATCGCTCTGTTCTCTTGACTTACACCCCCCTCTAACCTGTACACTAAACTCATCCATGAAAAAAGAAGGTTTTGGACTATGACAATTCCAAACGTATTACTCAACGATGGCCACCAACTGCCAATGATCGGTCTGGGGACCTACCAGATTCGTGGCGGTCAAGGGATCGACCAAATCGTTTCCGCCATTCATGATGGCTACCGGGCCATTGATAGCGCCACAAACTACGACAACGAAGGCATCGTGGGCGAAGCCATCCGTCGTTCCGGGGTGCCTCGCAGTGACCTCTACGTCACGTCAAAATTACCCGGGAAATACCACCACTATGACGACGCCTTGATGGCGATTCAAGAATCACTAGCGCGGATGGGGCTGGACTACTTCGACCTCTTCTTGATTCACTGGCCACTGCCAAAACGTGACCACTACGTTGAAGCTTGGCAGGCCTTGATTGCGGCTCAAAAGCTGGGGCTCATCCGGTCAATCGGAGTCTCCAACTTCGAACCCGAACACCTCGACCGCATCATTACCGAAACCGGCGTTACCCCAGCTGTGAACCAAATCGAGATTCACCCCTACTGGATCAACGCCAAGAACGTGCAGGCCAACGCTGACCTTGACATCGTGACGGAAGCTTGGAGTCCCTTAGGTCGCGGCAGTGCCGTATTGCAAGAACCACTCATTCAAAAATTGGCAACTAAGTATGGGAAGAACGTCGGTCAAATCATTCTGCGTTGGCACACGCAACGCGGCATCGTTCCAGTTCCTAAGTCGAGTAGCTTAGTGCACCAACGTTTGAATTTGGACCTCTTCGACTTCGAATTAAGTCCAGATGAAATGACCGCCATCAACGGATTAACCAAACCAGATGGTCGCACAACCAATCAAGATCCCAACGAATACGAGGAATTTGATTAATTGTGTAGATTTTCACAACTTTTTTGAGCTAAACCATTGACTTCCAGAATTGGAGGCGTTATTATAGCTACAATTCAAAGAGGAGGTGATGCTGTTTGGCAAATGGAATATGTCTTATGGCATCAGCTACGGAGACTTCAGTTAACTAGCTGATGTATATAAGAGAGGCCCTACGAAATTCTCGTGGGGCTTTTTATATTGAGTGTGAAATAAAAACGGGCGTCCCCTTTATACCGCCATTAGGCAGACTCGCCAATTTCAGGAAGCCCCGAAACCAAAGTAACCGCAACACACATCGCTAACACTTCTCAATCCAGTCCAACTCCAATAACCACAGTCATTCAACCCATAAAAATTACCTTCATCAAACATAAAAACCTACTATATTAATCCCTCACATCTCCACGTCACAAAAAATGATGCTAACGGTCAACTCCAATAACCGTCAGCATCATTTTTTATTCATTATTCATTTCACAGTCTATCCACGCTGCACTTCCGTCGACTGCGTCACATCATCCGCATCAATCGTCGACACGTGCGACGTTTCGATCATCCGCCAGTAAACGAACAACGATACCAGCGTTGCGAAGGCCACGTACCAGAAGAACAGTGATTCCAAGTTAGCTGCCCGCAACCACAAGGCCACGTACTCCACGGTTCCACCAAAGATAGCAACCGTCAGGCCATAAGGGAAGCCAACGCCCAGCGCCCGAATTTCAGTTGGAAACAGTTCTGCCTTTACGATGGCGTTAATTGACGTATACCCGGACACGATGACAACCCCAGCCAACATCAAGAAGAAGGCCGCCCAAGCGGACTTCACGTGCGCCAATAAGGTGAAAATCGGCACCGTGAACAACGTGCCACCAATCCCGAACCACAACAGCAGTGGTTTCCGGCCAATCTTATCTGACAAGTGACCGAAGATTGGTTGCAGGATCAGCATAATCAACAGGGCGAAGAAGTTGATGACAGAGACCACCCGGGTATTTAACCCCGTCGTGTTGATCATGAACTTTTGCAGGTAGGTCGTGTAGGCGTAGAAGCAGATCGTCCCACCAAAGGTCAAACCAACCACCGTGAAGAACTGCTTGGGGTACTGGAACAGTAACGTCAACGTCCCAGCCTTCTTGCTCTTCTTATTTTTCGCGGTAAACTGGTCAGATTCTTCCATCGATAACCGCAACCAGAGTACGCCCACAGCACCAAAGGCCCCGATTACGAACGGAATCCGCCAACCAAACGCGTATAGTTGCGCATCCGTCAGTAGGCGTTGCAACACGATTTGAACCAACAGAGCCACCAATTGGCCTGAAATCAGCGTCACGTACTGGAACGATGAGTAGAACCCGCGCCGTTTAGGTGACGCCATTTCTGACAAATACGTTGCTGAAGTTCCGTACTCACCACCCAGTGACAAGCCTTGGAACAACCGGGTCAGCACCAAAATAATCGGTGACCAGATGCCAATCGTCCGGTACGCCGGCGTCACCGCAATGATCAGTGACCCCACCGCCATAATCGAGACTGACAACGTCAAGCAAGCCCGCCGACCATGGCGATCCGCAAACCGGCCCATGATAAATGAGCCCAGTGGTCGCATCAAGAAACCAACCGCAAAAACTGCCGCCGTTGACAGCAACTCTGCCGTTTTATTCTCTGAGGGAAAGAACGCCACTGAAAAATACACCGCAAATGACGCATACACGTACCAATCAAACCATTCGATCATGTTGCCCAGCGAGCCCTTAAAAATGTTCGCTGCAATTTGTCGTTCACTTCGTTTAACCGTTGGATTATCCATATGTACCGGCACCTCCCAAAAACATTAAAATTAGATTAGAGGATATTCTAATCTAATTTGGCTAATTATTCAAGAAACGACTATTTATTATTTTCGGCAAAAGTGGTCTAAACCCTTGTCACTAACGGCTAAAACGGTCTCAAAAAAATTTTCAATTTAGGATAAAAACCAGTTCAAATTAGAATTCAAAATAGTTCGTGAAATTACATTGAACGGTCATCAAATAGTGTCTATAATAGCTTGCAAAGCATTTCTACGAACAAATTATCTCAAATGTGTTCTATTTGTTCGTGGTTATAAAACCGAGTCAACCAAGAGTTGGGGATACAGATCGTAACTTCGGCTCTTTTTTCATACCCGACGCTTTTAATTCAACTCAAAGTGAGGCGACGACCCATTTCGTTTTCAAGAGTAATTGCAGGTTCTTTTTTTACACCACTATCCGCAACTGAAGTGGCGTTTCAACAGCACCAACTGATTTGTTTTGACGAGAGTGGTTATATCGCCCGCCTAATTGATTCATCTGAAGCCGATTATGCATCGGTCAAACAAGCGGCCGCCAACGCCGAGACGTTGACTGAACTCCGCGATGATCAGTACGTGCTTCCCGGCTTCATCGACCTTCACATTCATGCGCCCCAGTGGCCCAATGCCGGTCTTGCATTAGACCGACCGCTAAATGAATGGCTCGATACTTACACCTTCCCATTAGAGGCCAAGTATCAGGACACTGATTTCGCCAAATTGGTTTACGCAGACCTTGTGCATGAACTGTTGGCCAACGGGACCACCACCGCGCTGTATTTTGGCACGGTGCACAACCCAGCAAACCTGGAACTGGCTAAGGCTTGTATCCAGAATGGTCAACGGGGGTTCATCGGCAAAGTGGCCATGGACAACCCCGACCAGACGCCCGAGTACTACCGAGATGCGTCAGCTACCAGCGCGGTTGCCGACACCGAACAGTTCATTCAACAGCTGACTGAACTGAACCGAACGACCGACCTCAAACAAACGCCGGTCATCACACCCCGCTTCGTGCCAAGTTGCACCCCAGAAAGTCTCGCTGGTTTAGGTGATTTAGCCCGCAAATACGATTTGCCGGTTCAATCCCACGCCAGCGAAAGCGACTGGGAAGACGGCTACGCCCGGGAGCACTATCACATCCGCGATGCTGAAGTGTTAGACCGTTACGGGTTATTGACTGATAAGGCAGTGATGGCGCACGGCACCATGTTGAACGAGGCTGACTACCAGTTATTTGCCGACCGACAGACCGCCATCGCGCACTGTCCTATCTCAAACGTCTACTTTGGTAACGCTGTGTTGCCCGTTAAGCGGGTCATGGCGCACCACGTGAAGTTGGGCCTCGGCACCGACATTTCCGGTGGGTATTCACCGAGTCTCTACCAAAACATCCGTCAAGCCGTTCTGTCCTCAAGACAGTTGACTGACGGCGTTGACAATCAACTATCACCAATTAACCGCGGGGTTGCCGATAGTGCAATCGGCCTTCGAACCGCGTTTTACCTCGCAACTGTGGGCGGTGCTGAAAGTTTGCACCTCAAAACTGGCAGAATCGCCCCCGGCTACTTAGCCGACTTACAGGTCGTCTCGCTATCGACCCCCATTCCACCTGATAGCGCCTCGGCCATCTTTGAAAAGCTAATGATTCAAACGACTAAGCACACGATTGATCATGTATTTGTTCAAGGAAAAACTGTCAAATAAAGGGAGAATAAACTAAATTATGAACCGCAAACAAAATGGCTTACTGTATGGACCAGAAGACAAGTTACCCGTTGTGCAATCCGGCTTTTTAGGCTTGCAACACGTGTTGGCGATGGACGTTTACGTCGCACCGATCATCATGGCGGGACTGTTATCGATGGGCGCTGCGCAAAAGACCGGCTTCTTACAAGCCGCCTTTATCGCGTGTGGGATTGGAACGATCTTACAAACCAGATTCTTCATGAAGCTGCCCGTTTCACAAGGACCATCCTTCGTTCCCGTTGGCGCCGTTGCCGGCATCTACCTCGCAAATGGCGGGGCTCATGGCGGTATGGCGACGGTATTAGGGTCATTAGTCGTCGGTTCGTTCTTACTGATTGCATTAGGGGTTTCCGGCGTCTTCCAAAAGGTGATCTCCAAACTCGTGCCAGCCATCGTTGGTGGGACGATCATCACCTGCGTGGGACTATCACTTTTGCCCGGTGCTTTAAACGACAACATTTTTGAAGCAACCGGTAACGTCAACCAAAACATTATTATTGCTGGGACCACCGGCGTTGTCATGTTAATTGCCATTATTTTGAGTCTCCGGGTCCCACAACTGAAAAAAGCGCTCAAGGTCAGCTCCATCGTGATCGCCTTGATCGTCGGTTCAGCCGTTGCGACCGCTATGGGCCGCTTCGACTGGTCAACGGTGCAACAAGCTCATTGGTTCAGTTTACCTAAATTCACCTCACTGCATTACGGCTTGAACTTTAACGTTCCTGCTATTCTGACCTTCGTTGTCATCTACTTGGTCTTAACGACTGAAACCACCGGGACCTGGTTCGCCATGAGTGCCGTTACCGGTGAAAAGATCAGTAAAAAGCAGTGGAACATGGGCATCATTGGTGAAGGCCTCAGCTGTTTGATTTCAGCCCTATTAGGGGCAACGCCAATGACTGGTTACTCAACCAACGCCGGCGTTGTGTCCGTGACTGGGGTTGCCAGCAAGCGGGTCTTCGTTTCTGCCGGAATCTGGTTCGTGATCCTTGGTTTCTGCGGTAAGTTATCGGCCTTCTTCGCAGCCGTTCCTGCCCCCGTTATCGGTGGCGTTTACTCCATCATCTGCGTCATCATCATGTTAAACGGCTTGAACGTGATCCGTGACTTGAAGACCAGCGAAAGTGCCATCTACGTGATCGGCATTCCAATCGTGTTGACCATGGCTCTCGTCTTGATTCCAAGCAAGGTCGTGAGTGAAGCACCACAAATGCTTCAGTACCTGTTGGGGTCACCAATTACGATTGCAGCCATCAGCGCAATTATTTTGAACTTAGTCATGGGCAGCAAAGCGCCTGCTGAAGCAACTGAAACCAAAACTGAGTCAACTTCTGAAACTGCCGCTCAGGTCACTGGGCGTTAATTGATAAAGTTTAAAGGGTATCACCCGGGAAATATTACCGGGTGGTACCCTTTTTGCGTGTCGTTATTTTTGTTAGAATGACCACCCAAGAAACGTGGTCGCCAACCACCAAAGCAAGCCGCCACCTAGCGCTAACCCGATAATGGCCCCCAAGATTGCCTGGGAAATAACCCGAATTTGGGAAGCTTTGTCGTGCGCTTGCACCGGCTCGTTATTGAGATAAGCCGCAATCTGCCGCATCGTGTGTAGTTGGAGACGTTTGGCAGTTAAGCTCCCTATCACGATCAACGCAATACCAATCGTTGTGAACGCCCCGATCAACAGCGCACTGATGACCGGCGATAACCACCGTTGACTCAAAAACGCTAAATAAGTCGCCACGATACAGCCGAGAACCCCAATCATCAACCAACGCGTCCGCTGCTGCATGCCCCGGCGTTGGATTTCTCCCACATCATCATGGATCAACACATCCACCGTCGTATGATAAATCGTCGCCAACAACACCAAACTCTGCACATCTGGATACGTCTTGCCCGTTTCCCAGTTGGAAATCGTCTGCCGAGACACGTACACCTTCTCCGCCAACGCTTCCTGAGACAACCCGGCCTGCTTTCGGTATTCAACCAATACGCTCCCTAACCGCATGGTGCTCACTCCCCTTCGTTGCCTTTATTATGACAGGTATGAGGGATGATTGCTGTCAAAATTCTTGGTCATCGATGACTTATGCTTGTGTCCAGCGTAAGCATTTTTCTGTTCAGTTTGTGAATTGCGGTGATTTGCGTGGACTTACGATTCCGGTAAGCAGCTAGGTTCCTGCTGTGGGGCCGGCCTGAGCCGAAGGGCGGTCTCAGGCCTCGAATTCAAGCCTCGCCAAAACCCGTGCGAGTCTTGAATTCGTCCCCGATAATTGGTGGTTGTTGAAAGATCATTAACAACCACCAATTATCGCGACACAGCATCCACCTAGCCGCTTACCGGAATCTTACATTGACGCAATTCGCCACTGTTGTAGAGCATCTCAAGTGCTTAACTGCACGGTTTACGGCAGTATTGCAACGACTATCGTTGATTCAACAAACAACAGAATTGAACATCAATCAACACTTCAGAATCGCAATGGATGTCTGGAGGTGAACGTAATAAGTCCACGCAAACATGATGCACGACTGACAGATTTAGTATCACGCAATCATTGATTCATTGTGGTTGCCGAATATTGACCACAATCGTTTCTTGCGGTTGCTGAGTTATCATCTAACGTTGCTATCGCGCAGTTTCATCAACTTCAGAATGTGACAGTCAGCTGTTTTGTTACCGACAACGTACTATGTAGCGGGAGGCGGAGGCGCGCGAGGCTCAGCAGTGTCGGTATGACTAAAGCAGTCGTAGTCCGTGGGGTTCGGGCTACGACTGCTTTAGTCATACGCGGGTCCGGAGAGATCCGGCACGGAAGTGGTCTTCTTCCGTTCCTAGCTCGTAGGCCCGCCACTGCGTTCCAGCCTCGCATAGCGCCGGAGCCTCCCGCGGCACCCTCCCACTATATAAAACCAGAATCACTGAATTTCACAAGCTAAACATGCTTACGCTGGACACAAACGACAGCAAAAAACACACTCACTAAACAATCAGCAAGTGTGTTTCAATTCAAGCCTATTCAGTTACCGGCACAGCGTTGACAAACGCCTTGAACGCGTCAAAGCACTGTTCCAAAAACGACACCGTCCGGGCATCCGTCAGGTTTTGTTCCTCGTCAAACTGCTTCTTGGCAAATCCCAGCATAAACTGGTGACCGGACAACACCCGCGCGTTAACGCCGGGTGAGTTCAAAATTTCGCGAAGTTGGGTTTGTGCAAACGACGTCCCCTGTTGACCCAGCGAAGTGCCAATGACCATCACGGCCTTATCGGTCAACGGGTGGGCAGCATACGATAACCATTCGATGCAGCTCTTCAAGCAAGCTGGAATCGAGTGATCGTATTCCGGTGTCGCAATGATGACGCCATCCGCGGCTTCGATTGCGGCTGCCAAGTCCATGACACTGTCTGGCGCATCATGAATGTCCTCATTGAATAGTGGCAAGTCCTGTATTTCACGAACTTCAATTTCGACTTCTGGGCCGAAATGGCGAGCCATGTACTGCAACAAGATCCGGTTATAGGACTGACTGGCATTGTTCCCGACTAATCCAATTAACTTCATGCTGTCACCCCTGCTTTGGCGTAGGCGGCTGCGTGCTTACCTGAGTTGCGGCCTGAGTAGAAGGCGTAACCCACACAAGTGCCGGGCATGTTAGGACCGTAAGTGTCACCAGTCAAGCCGGCAGCGTCGTTCCCAGCGGCGTATAAGCCAGCCACCGGCAAGCCGTTTTCAGCTAACACTTCGTTGCTGGTCGTAACTTGTAAGCCACCCATAGTGCAGAACGCACC
Source organism: Secundilactobacillus muriivasis (assembly GCF_054785195.1). NCBI lineage: Bacteria > Bacillati > Bacillota > Bacilli > Lactobacillales > Lactobacillaceae > Secundilactobacillus > Secundilactobacillus muriivasis. The sequence goes on from NZ_BAABMI010000038.1 coordinate 47,636, forward strand.
AACGTTTAACTTGAAGCCGTAGAATGGGCCTTCTGCAACCTTAACCAAGTATTCAGCGTCTTTCCCAAATGCCTTGTCATCGCCGGCTTCACAATAGTCGTTGTAGTCCGTGATGGTCTTGGTCAATTGGTCAACTGGCACGTTCATTTTTTCGGCTAATGCTTCGATGGTATCAGCTTTGAAAATGAATGGCTTGTTGGCTGCAACAGCGCCATCGATTTCAGCTTGTAACTTGTCCATCTTTTCGCCACGCTTAACGTAAACGCCCAAGCCCATGAAGTTCCCGTCTTTGGCCATCTTGTCGATCACGCCTTGGTCCAAGATGCTGTAAACTTGGTTTTGGGTGTACAGTGCGTTACCCGCGTATGAGAAGTTATAAACAACGGATTCATCCACGAACCGTTCGCCGTGTTCGTTGACCCACAGCAGTGGTTGTTGGCCAGCAGCCGTGTTCATTTGTGAGGCCATGAATTTAAATGAAGGTTCGTCTGGATCCTTCAAGTAACCACCAAACAGCATGGCCATCCCGGTCCCGTACTGCTTTGCGCCGGCCTTCCAGCCTAATTGCAGGCCATCACCGGTTCCCTTACCAGAACTAACTGGAATCAACCGTGACGTGTCGTACTGGGTCAACTTAGCCATCATGTCGGGGTTGTTCAAATACCCACCGGCAGCTAACACAACTGCGCTCGTAGCAACGTCTTGCGTCTCTTGACTGGCTTCATCGCGAATCGTCACACCGTTAATGGCACCATCGGCATCCTGGTGAAGCGCAATAGCGGTCGTCAACGTCCGGACTTCAACGCCTAACTTTTCTGCTTGAGGTAAGAGCGCATCGTGTAACACGGATTGGCCCATGCCTTCGTAGATGTGCCAAGTGGCTTCACCGGCACCCATGGCTTGAACGCCTTCGTATTTAACGCCTTGGTCCTTTAACCATTGGACGGTGTTGGCACTGTCATCCACGTAGTTGCGCCAGATGCGAGAATCGGCCTTGTACTTCGAGTATTCGACTTCTTCCTTCAACACATCGGTCCCAGAAACCTTGATGCCCTGTTCCTTTTGCAAATACGAATCAACCGCAAACAGGCCTTCGGTGTAGTTACTGCTACCACCTGTGTGACGGCCCTTTTCCAACAGTAGCACTGAAGCGCCGTGTTGGGCAGCTTCTAACGCAGCACTGGTTCCGGCGGCACCGGTGCCGACAACGACAACATCATAGCGTTCTTGTTTGGTAAATGACATGGATGAGTCCTCCTGATTGGTAAGTGTATTAGTGAGCATTTGACGCTAAAAAAACACATCCGTATAATGGATGGTAATCGTCACTCACTTGATTTCTCCTCAATCATACCGAGTCGGGTGACGGACTTAAACCGCCGAATTGTTCCCCAGGCGAACTTTTAGTTCTACTAAAGTAGGTGACTTCTTATCGATATTAACCGGCTCCAAACGTTTCTTAAAGTTGCTCAGTATGGCAGTTTTAAGCAAGTTGCTGAACGTGAATTCATTTCGCAACGCGCCATTTCCAAACAAATTACCCAGTTAGAGGTCGAACTTGGGGTGACGTTGTTTTGGCGAGGAAAAAACAAAATTACGCTTACGCCCCAAGGACACCTCTTTCTGTCTTCCGCGCAAGACATTGTGAATCATTACGTGAGTGCGCTTACAGATTTACAACAATTTAACGATACCCAGCATACATTACGAGTGGGCTATTTTTCCGCTTTCGAGCAACCACTCCTGCAGCAACCACTGTTTACGCTACTAAAGGAAGTTCCAGATCTGTCATTGACCGTCACAGAAGGGAGTAACGAACACCTGACCCAGAGTGTCCGCAATGGCAACCTCGACTTAGCGTTGTCCATCAGCTACGGAAAATCCGCGGTTGAAACGACCTCCGAGCTGGTCTCACAGTCGCTGTTCGAAAGTACCATGGTGATGGGGGTTAGCACGTTGAACCCGCTCAGTCAAAAGGCCGAACTGCTGCCTGAAGACCTGACCGAACGCCCGATTCTCTACTACAGTCCCGAAAGTTCCACTTTTTTGCTGGAGAGCTTTCTCGCTAGTATGAGTTTTCTCCACGACTACGACCAGATTCAACGGGTCAGCAGTGCGGAACAGATGCACATGTTAGTCGCGTTGAACCAAGCGTTCGCGTTTTATCCTAGTGGGTTAATGGCTGACAACCAACAGAGTGCTGATGGTCAGGTGCGGTATTTACCAATGGCGGGTGACGTGTCGCAGGCTTATCAGATCGTCGCGTTGCATAACCCGGGAAATGCGAACCCGATGTTGAAGCGGTTGTTAGCGATTATGAGCAATGAAAAAGACGAGTCAATACACCGGTAATTGCCGGCTCTGTTTTGTTTATCATCACCTTTATCGTGGCATCTCTACCCTCACACCAGTATTTAACCGTCGGCGGCGCTATAATAAAGCTGTCGTTGTTACAACAATTACGATCATTGGGGGAAAATTACATGATTAAAGCAAAGCACCTACTGTCTGGTTCGTTAGTCCTAGTCGCACTCGTTGGTGGCCTAGCCGTCATCGAGACGCAGCAACCCACCACCGCTAGTGCCGTTACTAAGGGTACGCCCAAAGCACTCCGCGGCAAGTTTCAGTACAATCTGCCAAAACATTCCGCCCTCGGGTTCGGCGAAATCATTACCATTAATTCCAAATACCTAATTGACCAAGCTTCCGGCATGCCTCAGGTTAAGGTTAAAAACACCTACTACGTCAAGCGTGGCAAGTACTACCACCTCAAGGGCACCGGTATCAAGTCCGGCATGTACTTGGGTGGTACTGAGAACTACATGATCTACCGTAAGGGGAAGTACCTGAAACTGGCACCCTACAGCTATTACCAAAAGCACGGCTTTAAGCATACTGAGACTGCCCATCTGATTAAATAAGCAGCCTCATCATCTGGCCTAAATCGGGTTCAAACCAGGTAAAACAAAAGTGACGTTGCCTTTCCATAAACGAAGGACAACGTCACTTTTATTTATATTCCGGGACCTAAACGCGGTTTGGACGACGCTTCTTTTTAACCGTTGGGACCCGGTGCACCGCCCACGCCTGTAGAAACGCGGTGGCTAGAATAAATAAGCCACCCAGCATCTCCGGTAAGCCGAACGCCGTATGTAGAATAAGGATCGACAACACCGTTGCGGTGAGGGGTTCGAATGAACTCAACATCCCCGTTGTTGCCGGCAAGATGTACTTGAGACTCTGCAGGTAAAGCATGTACGCCAGCATCGTCCCAATCGTTGCCACAAACAACACCGCACCCCAGCCCAACGCGGATAAATGTGGCATTGGGCTGATCACCACGTGGGGCGTAAACGCCACACTGCCAACTAACATCGCCCAACCGGTCACTAGCTTAGCATCAAACTGCTTCAGTAAGCGAATCGGTGTCAACGTGTACAACGCCTGACCGACCGCGGCCATCACACCCCAGAAAACTGCAATCGGGGCTAGCTCTAGGCTGTCAAACTGGCCCTTGGTCACCAACAGGTAAGTGCCGAACAAGGCGATCGCCATCGACACCACATCGATTCGTCGTGGCAGCCGCCAGTGCGCAATGGCGAGGTAAGCGATGATGAAGAGTGGTCCGAGGAACTGCAGAATGGTGGCAGTTGGCGCATTGCCGTATTTGATCGCCATAAAATACGAAAACTGGGACGGAATCATGCCGCAAAACGCGAACACTACAATCATCACGGCGTCTTGCCAGTGCCGCCAGACACCGAAAACTTCCTTGGGCGACGTCACCAGACCCCAAACAATCAGCAAGACGCCCGCAATGAAGAGTCGGACGCCAACTAACCACATCGGTGTGACCGTCGTTTTTGTGAATAGGTACTGCGCCGCGACCCCCGACATGCCCCAACAAGTACAACCTGAAACCGCCAACCACAGGCCCTTTGTTTTATCCGTCATCCGTGCCACCTCACTTTCTAAATTAAAATGTCATGAGTATCAGTTTAGAAAGTTTTGGCGCCAAAGTAAACCCCCTTCTAATATTTCTATCACGGGCTCACCATTTCGCGCTGTTTTGAGTTGCGCAACCACGTTAAAACGTTGTTAACTCGCCGATTATCGGCGCAACTGTCGGTGGCAAAAAACGCATCAGCAAATCGCGTGCATTTTCCCCACCCGTCCGTGATAATAAAGATAACAACAACTTATAGGAGGACGACACGATGCTACTAGGACAACGCATCAAAACAGAACGGGAAAAGTTGGCTTGGACGCAAGACGTTCTCGCTGATAAGCTCAATATTAGTCGTCAAGCGATCTCCAAGTGGGAACTGGGCACCGCCTATCCAGACGTCGAACGGCTCGTTCAGATGAGCGACCTGTTCCAAGTCAGTTTGGATAGTTTGGTAAGGGGCGTTGATGCACCAGCATCGCCAGTAACTACCGCACCAACTACCCCTACCATACCAGAACACCACATGAATTTCTGGGAGTTTGCGGCCAAATACTGGTGGTTGATTTTCGCAATTGGTGGTTGGCTGACGTGGTTTGTGCCGGAGATCGTGCGGGCATTTAAATAAATTGATTTTAGAATTCAAAAAGGCTAGTCGCTAAATATCTCAAAAGAGGTATTCAGGACTAACCTTTTTATTTCTCAATTTTCACGCTAACAATGCGTTACTTCGACGCCCGCGTATAATCCGCAAAGCCCGCCATGTGGTAGGCGACCCCAGTTAGCTTGTCGTTAACCAAGTGTGATTCCTTCACGTAGTACAACGGAATGATCCCGGCCTGTGACTGCAACCGCGCTTCCGCGTGACGCAGATTTGACCAGTAAGCCGCCGTTGTTGTGGCCGACTTGGCCTTTTCCACGTAGTTGTCGTAAACCTTATCACTATAGTGACCCGGGTTCATGGCATTGCCACTCGTTAAGATGCCCAAGTAGTTGATTGGATCCGCAAAGTCCGCCAACCAGTACCACTGACTCATCGCGAATTTCCCAGTCGTTTTAAGATCCTGGAAGCCCTTGTCTGGTAAGTTGTTGATATCGACCTTGGCACCCTTGAGGTTTTCTTGGACCTGACTCTGAACAAATTGAGCCACGTTTCGGGTCACGTCTTGGTCGTCACCAATAATTGACAATTTGACCGTGCCGCTGATGCCGGCTTCTTTAAGCCCTTGCGCCCACAGTTGCTTAGCCCGCGTCACGTTCCGCGCCGTGCTGGTACTAGTTTCGGCACTGAAGTCCTTGCCAGTCGTTGGATCAGTTGCCGTTCCCGGACTGACAAAACTGCTGGCAGCGGTAGAACCATCCGCTAAGACTTGGTTCACTAACTGACGCTTGTTGATGACCAACGAGAGTGCTTCACGCAACTTTTGGTTCGCCAATGGTTGGCCGTTACGTTGGTTCAACTGTAAGTAGTAGGTCCAAGCCTTTGGTACCCGCTTCAAGTTTTTGTTGCCTTGAAGGTTCTTCGCCGTCACCCCAGAAATCGTGACGTCGTCCAGTTTACCCGAAGTGAACAGGTTATGCGCAGTATTGGCGTCCTTAACCGTTTGATAGTTGATCTGATCCAGCTTAATCGCCTTTTTGTCCCAGTAGTAGTTGTTTTTAACCAACTTGTAACTGGAGTTAGTCCCAGTCCAGCCACTGATCTTAAAGGCGCCGTTAGACACGGTGTTGGCTGCGTTGGTCCCGTATTTTTTAACCCCAACCTTTTGCACGAAGGTCTTGTCCTGCGGCATGAAGACTGGCATGGCGACCAGTTTGTTGAAGTAAGCCATCGGGTGGTCCAGCGTGATCGTCAGCGTCCGCTTGGCCGTTGCCTTGATGCCCAGTGTCTTGTAAGACTTCTTACCGGCAATAATGGCATCGGCGTTCTTGATACCACTAAAAACATAGGTGTACACCGGATTGTTGGCCGGATTGAGCGACCGTTTCCAAGAATATTCAAAGTCGGCGGCCGTTACCGGGTCACCGTTGCTCCACTTGGCCGTTTTACGGATGTGGAAGGTGTACTTCGTTCCGTTATTCGTTGGCTTTTCCACTTGGGTTGCCATAGCAGCCACCGGTTGATCCTTGTCATTCAAGCGGTACAACCCTTCCGAAATGTTCGTTAACGTGTTGAACTCCGGCATCGTTGCCTGATTCGTGTTATCCAAACTAGTCAGGTCGGACGTCTGCATCAGTGAAATGCTTTGCTTACTTGACTGCGTACTGCTCTTTCCACAGCCAGCTAAAACCAGTCCGGCGATTAAGACCGCCGTACCAGCGATGAGGCCCCTAAATTGTTTCAAAATGATTCCCCCACTTTCGTTTAACCATTGCGTTGTCTTCATCTTACCGAACTCATCGAGATTTGGCCAATCATCTCTATCGCGTGATTGAAATTTTTTATCACGGTACCCGTTTAAAGTCGAAATCATCTGTGGAACAACACTCATGACATGACCACGGGGCGTGACTGCTTTCAATCGATGATTAGCTTTCAAGGTAAAGTGACCGGTTTTAAGGACTATCGGATTCAACCAGATTGAAACGGAACCTCACACGTCAATATAACTAATTATTCATATATAAAATGACTATCCATTCGATTAAAATTAAATTAGCTAACAATTAAATCTCACTGAAACATTAATTTAACAGGGATAGTAGTGAATTCGCCTCAAAGTTTTTGTCGAATTTTCTAATTATTTTTTAATTTAGTTATTGAATATTTTACCGTTTAGTGGTTAAATAAACTCAATTAAAAGGAGTGAGTCTATGGATAAACATTCGGATACAAATGTTGATGGCACGAAACGGACTTTATCTAACCGACACGTTCAAATGATTGCGCTTGGTGGCACGATTGGCACTGGTCTCTTCTTAGGGGCAAGTACGTCAATTACTAAAACTGGGCCGTCGATCATTTTGGTCTATTTGATTATTGGCTTCTTTTTCTTCTTAATGATGCGCGGTATTGGCGAAATGCTCTACCAGGACCCGTCACAACATACGTTTATTGCGTTTATTAGTCGTTACTTGGGGCAACGCACCGGCTATTTTGCGGGTTGGACCTACTGGATCGGGTTAATCTTTGTCGGCATGGCTGAGTTAACGGCCGTTGCCACTTACGTTCAGTTTTGGTTCCCCCATGCAGCTAGTTGGGTGATTCAAGTCATCTTCCTAGCTGTGTTAACCAGCGTTAATTTGATTGCCGTCCGACTCTTCGGTGAAGCTGAATTTTGGTTTGCGATGATTAAAATCGTAGCTATTCTGGCAATGATTGCCACCGGCGTCTTCATGGTATTTTCTCAATTCAAAACACCGACTGGTCAGGTCAGCTTGAGCAATCTGACGACCGGCTTCACGCTCTTTCCAAATGGTATTCACAGCTTTATCGGCGCATTTCCAATGGTGTTCTTCGCGTTTCTCGGCATGGAATTCATCGGCATCACCACGGCGGAAACGAAGAATCCGCGACACGTTTTACCTAAAGCAATCAACGAGATCATCTACCGAATCTTACTATTCTACATTGGTGCGTTACTCGTCATTATGATGATTTATCCTTGGCACAGTCTCTCAACGAACCAAAGTCCGTTCGTCCAAGTTTTCGCGTTAGTTGGGCTAAAAGCAGCGGCCGCGGTCATCAACTTCGTGGTTTTAACCTCTGCCGCTTCATCACTGAATAGCATGATCTACTCATCCGGACGTCACTTCTATCAACTGGCCACTGAATCACACGGCCCACTGATGCGCCATTTCAAAACGATTTCAACGCACGGTGTTCCGGCCAACGGCATCTTAATTTCAGCAGTCTTGATCCTATTTGCCCCAGTGATCAGTGCGTTGCCGGCGGTGTCAAATGCCTTCAGTTTGATCACAGCCGCCTCCAGCGACCTCTACCTCATTGTTTACGCCCTCACAGTCGTTGCCCACTATCGCTACCGCCAATCAACGGACTTTATGCCAGACGGCTTCCTGATGCCCGCCTACAAGGTCCTTGATCCGCTATTGATCGTCTTCTTCGGCGTCATCTATCTTAGCCTCTTCTTCGATGCCAGCAACCTCGTTCCTGCCGTTTTAGGTATCGTCTGGTGTGCCGGCTTCGGGTTCTTCGCATCACGGGAGAAATCAACGGTGCCGACAATGTCGACGGAGCGGTAGGTTGAAACTTGTTCATGGTTAAATAATTAAATGACTAATATTTGAAAAAACTAATGAGAATTGTCGCTTCCTGATTTGGAAAGCCACAATTCTTTTTTGCGTCATTTTAGCATCAACGCTGTCTTAGATTCCCTGAGTTTTAGTGTCCAAGTGATATGCCATTCAAAAATATGCTCAGCGCCAGACTAATTCAGCGCTTCTTAATTTTCGTCAGCGCTTCTTAATTTTCGCTCGCCTTAGCCATCATTTAGCCCACCGTTACTCTTCCAAACGCTATCGTGGCAATCATTACCAAACTTGGGTTTCACGCTTTCAACTACCACCCACTAAAGTAGGTGGATTGAAACAGCGGTAGTTATGGAGCAGCAATCTTCTTTCGTGTTTAACCGTTTCGGAAGCATTCCTGATCGATAATCAATCTACCTAACCGTTTCCGCTTGCTTAGATACAGCACTGCCTCAGTTATCGTTCAACTTTGGTCTGACACGCTAATTACCTATTTACGGGGTTACCCCCAGCCATTTGGAGTCGGAATCCGGAGTTGCCACGGCACCGATGGATTATTCATGGAACTTAAGCTTCTTGAAGCAACGCTAATCCCTTATTTTTAATGTTGATGGCGGCATTATGGTCACGAATATGAAAAACATGACAGTTCGGACAACGCCATTCTTCTTGGCCTAGTTTAACTTGATGATTAATCGCCTGACAGCAATGGCAACGTTTGGTCGTATAAGCCGGATTAACCGTGATATAGGTTCGGCCATATAAGTCAGCTTTATACTCAAGCTGACTAATGAAGGTACGCCAGCCCACATCACTGATACTCATCGCCAGGGCATGATTTTTCAACATATTCTTCCCGCGTAGTTCTTCGGACACGATCAAATCGTGGTTCTGGATCAGTACCGTGGA
>NZ_BAABMI010000039.1:0-56109 GCF_054785195.1 Secundilactobacillus muriivasis
TTTCCGGCTCAGAATCGTGCCCACGGCGTTCCAGCCCAAATTTTCTGACCGACCGGTTGTGCCCACAATATCATCCAGAATTAACGCGCCAACGAAGTCAAATTTCACAAGCTCCGCACACTGTCGCTGGACACAAGCGACAGTAAAAAAGTGACCGAATCTTTTTGAGATTCAGTCACTTTCACAAACCATTACGATTCAGCCGGCGTTAAGTAATTTTCCAACGCAGTCTGGCCAATTGTCAGTAACCAACAGAAGAACCAGTAGATGGCTGCAATCATGATGTAGATCGACATGTAATCCTGATGCGCACCAGCAACGATTTTGGCCTGCATGAACATTTCGCTAACCGTGATCATGGCAGCCAGCGACGTGCTCTTAAACAGGTCCAGTAAGATGTTCCCCAGCGCTGGAATCGCAATTCGAAACGCTTGTGGAAACACGATGGCCCGCACGACCTGCGAATAACTCATCCCAACAGAGTAGGCGGCTTCCCACTGACCACGGTCAACGGCGAGAAACGATGACCGAAATACTTCGGAGATGAAGGCGCTACAGTTGATGGTGAATGCAATCGTGGCTGCTGGCAGGGCCTCGGTATTAAAGCCAAAGTAGATAATAAATAAAATAACCAGCATCGGAATGCCCCGCATCGCCGAGATAAACGCCCGAGCCGCCCAGTGGAGCGGGCGAAAGTGACTCAACTGGGCGAGGGTCAAGAACAGCCCCAAAATCATGGCTAAGATAAAACTGATCGCCGTTAACCCCAGTGACATGGGGAACCCAGTCAAAATCTGAGGAATCGACGAGAACGCCAGTGGCGCGTTAAAAAAATTGGGAATCGATAGAAATTTTAAAATCGACATCTAATCGCCTGATCTACCGTTTAACGGTGAAGTTTTTCGAAATTTTGACATTTGGTTGTTTGGAAACATCGGCGCCATAGAACTTTTCAGAGATCTTCTTTAAAGTGCCGTCCTTCTTAAGTTCGGCAAGGGCCTTGTTAACTTGTTTCTCCAACTTGGTGTTACCGTGCTTCATGAGGATCCCGACACCAGAGCCATCTTCGTTAGTGGTGAAGTACATGTTGCTCAACAACTTCAACCCACTGTGTGGCGTAGCAGCTAAGGCTAATTTTTGCAGGTAGTAGTCATTCATAATCATATCAGTTTTGCCGTTCTTAACGTCCTTAAGGTAAACGTCATTTGACACGTTATCGTAGTTGACTAACTTGGCGCCGAGTTGCTTAGCAAGCGCTTGGTAACTTGTCCCAGCTTCACCGGCAGACCGCTTGCCTTTGATGTCAGCCCATGAGTGAATGCCAGAGTCATCCTTTGACCGAACCATGATACTGTTAAAGGAGTGCTTGTAAGGCGTGGAGAGGGTGAATTCCTTCTTACGAGCGGGCGAAATACCGAAATCATTGGCGGCCATGTCAGCCTTACCAGTCTTAACCGCCGTTAATTGACCATCAACGTTCATTTCCTTAAAGGTTACTTTGCGGCCTAGTTTCTTACCAACGGCTTTGACGATTTGGATATCAAAACCAGTTAACTTATTCGTCTTCTCATCGTGATACGATGTCGGGTATAGTGTCCCAGATGTCGCAACGACGAGGGGCTTTTTAGTGGCTGATGAAGACGATTTCGAGCCACACCCCGTTAAAATAAGACCAAATACTAATACCAAACCAAATAATTTAACCCAACCTAAGTGCCGTGCTTTCATGAAAATAAACTCCCTTTCCAACAACAAGAATAACTCCAGTATACGGCCTTGAAAGCGCTTAATCAAGCGACTATACTGACATTAAGTAAGTTATTTATTGCACAATTCAGTCGTATTTTCAATTTAGTTACATTTACTTAAACTAATTATTATGATTATATTTTCAATAATAATTATTGATAGATTTCATCGAGTGGGTGAGTTTAACTATCACCGATTAAAATCAAACTGTGCTAGAATGGTCAAAAATACATCGATGGAAGGAGATTGGCCCCATGGAAACCCTTGTAATCGTTGCCCACCCGCAACTTGAGGATTCAAGTACCCAGCAGTTTTTACGGCAGGCGGCGAAACCATTAGAAAAAGTTATGTGGCATCCGGTACCAAAAACTAATGAGCTAGATATTACGGCGGAGCAAACCAGCTTACGGCAAGCAGACCGGATCATTTTCCAGTTTCCATTGTACTGGTATAGTGCGCCGGCTAATTTAAAAATTTGGGAAGATGCAGTACTAACTCGCCATTTTGCGGATCAAGCAGTCGATGGTGCGCTGGTAGGAAAAGAACTTGGGTTAGTGATTTCGTTAGGGACGCCCGAACGCCACTATGCGGCAGGTCAACCAGAAAATGTCTCAATCTCTCAGCTAACCATTCCGTTTCAAGCGTTGGCACACAAGTTAGGAATGACCTTCTTACCCACGTTAGTTGTGGATCAGTTTGGTTACCAGTCCGAAACGGAGAAAATGCAGTTGTTGGTGCGGTACCAACGGTATTTGACGCAAGAATCACTTGGTCATTTTAAGGACGAAGAAGCATGGCTATTATCCCGTTTTGAAACCTACCTCACGACTTTACCGGCGGAACAGCAAACCCAAGCATCATTACTGTTAGATCAACTGACCGCTAACCGGGATCAACTAGCGGAGCTTCAAGCAACGGTGAAAATGATGCAGGATACGGAGGACTTTTAACCATGGCGGATAATTGGACGGCAAACGAGCTTCAAAAACTGGCGACCCAAGAACCGCATTTTCAAGACCGCGCGTTATTGACGGCCTTAGCGGCATTGGCCAAAGAGCAACAACGCCGAATCGACTTAGCATCGGGCGAACTCGATGGTCGAATGTGGAACCCAAGTCAGTGGTGAAATGACCCGAAATTGCAATATTCGGCGAAAATAAAGTGCGTTAGAATGGAACTGAAAACTAATTTATTGGTGGTGAGCAGAGATGTTGGGGTATGCGTTTTTAGCTGCGGCAATCGTGTTTGAAATTGTAAGTAGTTCGCTTTTGAAGGAGGCGGATGGGTTTCACCGAATGTGGCCCACGTGTCTGTTAGTTGTGGGGTACACCATCACCCTCTTCTTGTTTTCAAAATCGCTGAAGTGGTTAGATTTAGGCGTGGCGTATGCGTTATGGGGCGCAATTGGCACGTTATTTACCACGATCATTGGGATCCTGTTTTTCAAGGAGCGCTTTAGCCGAACCAAAGTGGTCGGCGTGGTGTGCATTATGTTGGGCACGGTCATGTTGAATCTACTGTGAGGTGAAGCTGATGGCAAAGTATTACGTTGCGCTGGCGGTGGCCATCGTCAGTGAAATTTTAGGGACGTTATCGTTGAAGTTATCTGCAGGATTTACGCAACTTTGGTGGACGCTGGCGAGCATCGGCTTGTATTTGATTATGCTCTACTGCCTGTCCTACACGATTCGGGTGGTGCCGTTGAGCGTGGCCTATGGCGTCTGGACCGGTGCCGGCACCGTTTTGACCGCCTTACTTGGTGTGATGGTGTTTCACGAAACGCTGTCGATTGGCCAAATTGCAGGGCTAGCACTATTAGTTCTTGGGGTAGTCGCGTTGAACCGCTCTGGTGAATCGGAGGAAGAAACCGAGTACGAAGCACTGCAGATCGAAGAAGAATTTCAGATGGACGAGAAGTTTCGCTAACGCAAAGAAGTTTTGGTCCGTTGTTGACAACCTAATCAAAATTCGTTATAGTACCAATAATTAATCAGGAGAGGAATCGGTATGTGTCCAATGAAGACAGTCGCCTAACGTCGAACGTACAGCTTAAACGAACTCAACCTCAGGGGTGGAGTCTATCGTTTAAGCGGGTTTCGAATAGGTGACTAAGACACGCCCGGTTCCGTAAATTGGACCAGTCTGCCGCCTATTTGCGAATAGGGGGCTTTTTTATGCGCTATTAAAGGTTTACGCCAACTCAAAAACCTTTAAAGGAGTGACTGTAATGTCCAATTATCAACTAACTTCATTGACTAAAACAATCGGGGCTCGGACCCTGTATCAGATTTCTAAATTAACGGTGGCGCCACACGACCGAATCGGGTTAGTGGGCCACAACGGCGCGGGGAAGACCACGCTATTTAACCAGCTTTTAACGGAGGATGCGATTCAACCAGCAGCTCGGCTTTGGCTGGTGCCGCAATTAAAACCCACTGCAGAATTGAGTGGTGGTGAGCAGGTTCGGCAGTATTTGAACCAAGCCTTCGCGCAAAATCCGGATATCTTACTGTTGGACGAACCAACGGCGAACTTAGACGTTGCCAGTATCGAATGGTTGGAAAAACGGCTCAAACGGTACCGGGGGGCGTTGATCGTGATCTCCCATGACCGGGACTTTTTGGATCACATGACCACGACCATCTGGGAGTTAAGCGATGAAACGATCCACGTTTATTCGGGGAATTACCACGATTACGAAACGCAAAAGGCACAACAAACCCAGCAACAGGCTGATCAATATCGCCAGTACGTTGCGGAAGAAAAACGCTTAAAACAAACGATTGAAAAACAGCGCCAGCGTGCCGAACGGGCAACCCGGGTGCCAAAGAGTAAGAAGGGTACTTCCGAGATTCATGCCATGACGCCGTACTTTGAAAAGATGAGTAAGAAACTGCATCAGGTTGCCAAATCAACGGAGAGTCGCTTAGATCAGATGGATGTGGTAAGCCGACCAAAGTTTGAGAAACCTATCAAGATGGCGATTCCAAATGCTACCCAGTTGAAGGGCAACACGGTGTTATCAGTCAGCCACCTGACGCTGACTCGCGGTGAGCGAACGTTGCTATCGGATGTTTCGCTGAAGGTTAAGGCGGGCGACCATCTGGCTATCACGGGACCGAATATGGCCGGCAAGACCAGTTTGCTGACCCACTTACTGGATACTGAAGATCCTGCTGTGAAGTGGTCACCGTTGGCGAAACTGGGGTATTTCCAACAAAACTTGGCCAACCTGACTGGTGAGGCGTCGATTTTAGCGAACGTTACGGCCACCAGCGTCCAAAGTGACGAAACGGTGCGATTGATTTTGGCACGGCTAGGGTTTGCGGCCAACACTTGGCAGAAACCAGTGAACGTGTTAAGCGGCGGTGAACGGGTGCGGGTATCATTGGCGAAGCTGATGTTGAGCGATGTCAATGGCCTGATTCTTGACGAACCCACCAACTTCTTGGATATCGAATCGATTAACGCGTTGAGTCAAATGTTACGCGATTACGAAGGCACGTTGATTCTCGTTTCCCATGACCGCTGGTTTGTGCGCCAGGTTGTGGACAAGTCACTCCAAATTGTGGATAAGTCGTTACGCAACCCAGCCGTTCAGGTGAAACAACCGACTAAACGAGATCCAGCGGAACTCTTACAGTTGGAACTCAAGCAAACCGCGTTGATCAACCGCTTGGCGACGAATAGCACACCAGAGCTGGAAGCCGAATATCAGGCCATCACCAAACAGATTAGGGAACTTAAAGCCTAGAAACGGGGAAATGCGGTACAATGGAAACACGCATTAAGAAGGACTGAATAATTAAGATGTTAACGGAAAACGTAACTGAAGAGGCCGCCACCGTCCAACGGGCGATCGAGCGGCAACTCCACCACACACGCAAACAAATTGAAGCACTTGAGAAGGCTGTTCAAAAGGTCGGCGATTACGAAGCATTACAAGTGAAGGGAACGCTACTTAAAACTTATGCCAGCCAGATTCCAGCTGACCTTGGCTACGTTAAGCTACCGGATTACCGACATGAGGGCTTTGAAATTGGCATTTACATTGATCGGTCAAAATCGTTGATGGCGAATGCTGAGGACTACTTTCACGAGTACCGGCGGGCTAAGCGGGGTCTGGCAACGGTTCAGGAGAATCTGACGGCGGCTAAACAGGCACTTGCACAACAAGTTGAGCGGCAAGAAACCCTCGATATGGCGGATGTCCAGCAGGTGGAACAGGTCAAACAACAACTGATTGACGAAGGGGCCATTAAAACCAAGGTCCTGCACTCATCTAAGAAACCAGAGCCTGCACACCCACGGCGGTTCTACACTACTGACGGTGTGCTGGTTGAAGTTGGCAAGAGTGATCAGCAAAATGACCACCTGAGTTTAACGGCTAATCCCAACTTCTACTGGATGCACGTATCGGAATTGCCAGGTTCCCACGTGGTGATTCACAGTGATCATCCTAGTGATCAGGACTTGCAGGAAGCGGCTGTTTTGACGGCCTACTATAGTAAGGGTCGCAAGCTAGACCGGGTGCCGGTTGACGTGCTGCGCGTTCGGCAACTGAGCAAACCGAAAGGCGCTAAAGCTGGCTTAGTGAACGTTCACGGGAAGTTTCAGACGATCACGGTAACGCCGGATGCTGATTTGGTTGAGGCGCTGAGAGAACATTAGGTAAATAAAAAGACTCGCAGTTTTTTTGCGAGTCTTTTTTGCTGTCGTTTGTGTCCAGCGATAGTTTGCGGAGCGAGACGGGTTGAGAGCAGTGTGCAAGGTAACATCGGTGAAGGCGCCCGGTCCTGGCGGGTTTACCGATGTTGCCTTGCATGCAGCTCTCAGTCTCGTGCAGCACCATTCGGCGTGGTGGCTAGAAAGCGCGTGGTTGACAAATTCCTACAACTTCAGGAACCCTGGAAATAACAGCCAAAGTGACGCCGAATTTTGTAGCCTGAGAGCGCCGGTTTTCATGCGGCTTTGGCGAGCGAAGCGACGACAAACAGCCAACACCCAAAGCGCACCCAACACTTACGCTAGACACAAACGACAGCACTAGCCCATGTTTGCGTCTCTGTTAAATCGATCAACATCATTCGTATCGCCAACAACAGAAATCAAATCATTGAGCTCGATCACATCGCTAGCCTGCGGTGAAATGTTAACGTGCCCGTCCGAAGTAATCGCAATCACGTTAACGTGGTAACGATTGCGGACTTCAAGTTCGATCAGGGTCTTGCCCACAAATTCAGGGTTGTCCACTTTGACTTCGGCCAGAGTGACGTTATCGTTTAAAATCAGGTAGTTAACGATGTTGGGTTGTAATTGATGAAAGACGATCCGGCGGGCCATGTCGCGTTCGGGGCGCACGATTTGGTCGGCACCGATTTTTTCCAAGACGCGGGCATGGCTTTCGTTTTCAGCCTTGCAGATAACGTCTTTGGCGCCAAGCTCCTTAGCCAGCAACGTTGCCATGATGCTGGCTTGAATGTTTTGACCGATGGAGATGAAGACGTGGTCAAAACTGCCGATGGCGAGGTCCTTCAAAGTTTCTTCGTCCGAGGCGTCTGCGATGACCGCTCGGGTGACCAGGTTGGTGAAATCGTTCACCGTTTCTTCGTTGATATCGATTGCCAGCACTTCCTGGTTCGCTTCAACGAGTGACTGACAGATGGCCGCGCCGAACTGGCCCAGTCCGATGACGGCGTAGTTTTCCTTTTGACGTCCTTTAGCCAATGAGCACACTCTCCTCTGGATAGCGGTAACCGCGTTGTTTCCGGTCCGCATTTAAAATTGAAAACATGACGGTGTAAAGACCGACCCGGCCGATAAACATTAGGAACATAATGATGATTTTGCCAAGAAAGGTCAGGTGCGGGGTCAACCCTAACGAGATACCGGTAGTCCCAAATGCTGCCAGGACCTCGAACGTGACGGTTTCGAGACTACTACTTTTAGGCAGCGGTTGAGTGGCACACAGAATCAAAGTGGCACCTGCCAGAATAATCAACGCCACAAAAATCAGGGTCAATGCGCGAAAGACGTTGTCCTGCGTAAAGCGCCGGTGGCCAAAGGTGGCGTCCCGGCGACCACGCAACGTCGCGATACTTTGAATCGTCAGTAAACCAACCGTGGTGGTCTTGATCCCGCCGGCCGTCGAACCAGGCGTCCCACCAACGAACATCAAAAACATGGTGAAGGCGATCCCCGCAATGGAAAGCTGGTTATACGGCAGGGTGATCAGCCCGGCGGTTCGCGGCGTGATGGCCATAAACAGGGTGTTCATGAAGCGTTGCCCGACAGAAAGTTTGGGGGCGAGTTGAGCGAGGTTTTCTTCCGTTAACAGGTAGACGAGCACCGAGATACCCATTAGCACGGTACCAGTTGTGAGTGCCAGTTTGGTATGCAGTGACAACCGGTGACGCCAAGGATACAGTAATAAATCTTGCCAGACCAGAAAGCCGAATGACCCGGCGATGATCAGGATGGCCATGATGCTTAGCAGGTAGGTGTCATTGGCAAACCCTTCAAGACTGTTGCCAAATAGGTCAAAGCCAGCGTTACAAAACGCGGAAACGGCGTGAAAGACGCTAAACCAGAGCCCCTTTGCCAAGCCAAACCGGGGGTAGAAATCGATAAATAGGAGTCCAGCACCAGCGACTTGAATGATCAATGAGAGCAGTAAAATTAATTTGATGACGTTAAGTTGGGAGAGGTTCTCGAGATTTAAGGATTCTTGGGCTAAAAGTCGGGTGGATAACCGCATTCGGCGCCGCATGAACAAGAACAACATGACGGTAAAGGTCATGAAGCCCAAACCGCCGATCTCCATTAAGAAGAGGATCACGGTTTGGCCAAATGCCGACCAGTGCAGCGCGGTGTTGACCAGCGTCAAGCCAGTCACACAAGTCGCACTAGTTGCGGTGAATAACGCATCCAACACCGACGTTGCGTGAGCGCCGCGGGTGGCGACCGGCAAACTCAGCAACACGGTGCCAATCAGAATAATCATTAAAAAGCCCAACGTTAAGGTTTTGGGTAGGGATAGCGGGTGACGATGAAATTGAATCAAGTTGCGACCTCCTTGCCGGCAATAGCCAATCGACTTGATTGGTTGCCTGACGTTAGGTTAATTATAGCAAAGATAACGGTTTCTGTACGGAGAATCAGTCGTTGACAAGTCAGCGAAAAACTAGCCTAAGAACGTTGAAACCATGCGGGTTAGCTGTGTTATAATAAGTTCATAATATTTAAACTTAAACCTATGGAGGCCGCACATGCTCATACAACAGGTATCAATTGAAAATGAGGCGACGCTTAAAGACGTTCGAATTGAAGCTGGCAAATTTGTGGCGATTGAAGATCACTTAACCGCTCGGGAAAACGAAGGCATCATCGATGGTCGGGGAAAGCTCTTGCTACCGCCATTTGTGGACCCTCACGTTCACTTGGATTCAACGTTGACCGCTGGTGATCCAGAGTGGAATCAGTCGGGAACACTGTTTGATGGCATTCGCATCTGGTCGGCTCGCAAGCAAAAGTTGTCCATTGAAGATGTCAAACATCGGGCAATTAAGGCGCTGAAGAAGCAAGCTAGCCACGGGACCCAGTTCGTTCGCTCGCACGTTGACGTGACGGATCCTAGTTTGACCGCGTTGAAAGCACTACTAGAAGTCCGTGAAGAAGTGAAGGACTTCATGGAACTGCAGTTGGTGGCCTTTCCACAAGAAGGCATTCTGTCGTTCCCGCACGGTAAGGAATTGATGACCCAAGCGGCCGAAATGGGCGTTGACGCGATTGGTGGGATTCCCCACTTTGAATTTAACCGCGAGTACGGGGTGGAATCACTGCATTTTGTCAGTGATTTAGCCGAAAAATACGGTCGGTTGATCGACGTTCACTGTGATGAAATCGATGACCCAGCGGCTCGGGGACTTGAAACACTGGCAACGTTGGCTTACGAGACTGGGATGCACGATCAGGTGACAGCCAGCCATACCACGGCGCTAGGCTCTTACAACGATGCTTACGCCTACAAATTATTCCGGCTGTTGAAGATGTCTGAGATCAACATGATCGCCAACCCACTGGTCAACACCTTCTTAGGCGGCCGGTTTGACACCTATCCGAAGCGTCGGGGCATGACCCGGGTAAAGGAACTCAACGAAGCCGAGATCAACATTGCCTTTGGTGAAGATGACATCAAGGATCCTTGGTACCCAATGGGTGACGGTAACATGCTAGATCCGTTGCACTTGGGGATTCACGTGGCGCAAACCATGGGCTACGATCAGATTATGAACGCTTATCGCTTTGTGACTTACAATGGCGCCAAAGCGATGCACGTGATGGATCACTACGGAATTGAAGAAGGCAAGGAAGCCAACTGTATCCTGTTGAACCGGAGTAACTTCTACGATGCCTTGAACGAACGGGCAGAAGTGTTGTACTCGATTCACCACGGTCGGGTGATTGTGAAGACGCAGCCGCAGGAAGTGCAGTTGTATCTGGATAAACCACAGCATCAGCGGTGGAGCTAATTAAAAACGGAATCAAATTTAGTTAGTTTTTAGAAGATAAAAGCACTCGTGGTTTCCTGGGTTTGGAAGCGGCGAGTGCTTTTGCTTATATGTATAAGGACTTCCAAGTAAGACCCATCAAAGTACAGAAATGTTAGCGAGTGGTGTGGGCGACGTGCATTGAGGCCGCGTTTGTTTCGGCTCGGTGTTGGCTTGGGGACTATGGGGAATTTGGATATGGTGGAGGTTGGCTGTCTAACCACTTTTAGGCAACCACGCCGAAACGTGTTCCGAAAAACTGAAAGCTGCACGTAAGCCCTAACCAACACAAAGTCGAAACCCCCGACTTTCTGTCGGTTAGGGCTTACGCTCCGCTTTCAACCCGTTTTTCTCCACACTCTGCGCTCTTTTTCTTTGGATGATGTGCTTCCGAAGCCTTCTTCTTCGCCAGTCGTTGCTTGTGAATCTCGCGAAGTTGGTCCTTTAAGCTGTCAATCGCATCGGCGTGTTGGGTTTGCCAATCTTTGAACGACATTGAAGTATCGGAATCGCCAGGCTTTAAGCCGGTTTCTAGCCAGAACAAGGCTTGGCTCAGGCTTGAGAAGTTGTGCATCCAGAGGGTTTGGCCGTTTTCGGAGTCAAACGCAACGTAGGACTTGTAGTGCTTCTTCAAGAAAATATGTTTGCGAATCTTGAACGCTTCCCGTTTACGAGTTAGGCGGTAATCTGGTAGGATAAATTGACCGGTTAACGTTAATTCAGGAAAAAGTTCATTTGCTTGGTTGTGTTGTTCCTTTAATAGGGAACGGGCTTGGTCGATTGTGATCAGTTGGGCGCGGATTTCAGACATCAAATTCCTCCTCTTTGGACGTCGAATCTGGTAGGATGCGGGTTTATTTAGACTGTTTACTCATACCTTTAACTTTAGCATATTCTCACCTAAATTAGAATTGATGTGTATCGAATTTATTGTTAACGTAATAAGTTTTTTCTAAAATATAACAAAATAAATATTGAATCCAGCGGAGGGATCGATTTGGGCAAATTTTACGCAGTACGAAAGGGATCACAACCAGGCATTTATACCGATTGGGAAACGACTAAAGCACAGGTCAACGGCTTTCCGGGGGCCATCTATAAAGGGTTCAAAACGCGTAGTGAAGCTGAGGCGTTTATGAGTGGTAGCGCGAAGTCAACGAGTCGGTCGAGTAAAACCAAAACAGCATCACAAACGACGACTCGAACGGAAGGACACCAGACTTTTTCCGGGAAGCCAGAGATTATCGGTTATACGGATGGTGGCTCTCGTAACACCGGCAACGTCAACGGGGGCCACGTTCGTGATTCGGATAAGGCAGCCTGGGCTTACCGGTTAGAGTTACCCAACGAGATTATCAGTGATTCTGATGGTGAGTGGGGCGCAACGAATAACCGGATGGAAATCATGGCCTTTATGCGGGCACTGGAAATGTTGATCAAACGTCGCCAGCAACACGCTAAAATTCAATTGGTTTTAGATTCTCAGTACGTCTTGAACGCCGTTACCAAAGGTTGGCTGAAGGGCTGGAAGAAGCGGGGATGGAAACGCGCAGCTGGTGAGTTAGCCAATGCTGAGTTGTGGCAGAAGGTTGATCAGCTGTTACCGAAGTTTACCCAGCTTGAATTTGCTTGGACCAAGGGGCACGCAACCAATGTCGGCAACGTGTTTGTTGATGAACTGTTGAATAAGACGATGGATCGGATGGTTGCAGATCACCCCGTCGTAGCGCGAAAGCCACGGGTTACGACTAAGCCAAAGGTGAAGCGTGCTAACAAGCCCGTGGCGCCAGCTAAAGCAACAACGCCAGCTAAACCAGCCCAACCAACTCGCTCAAAAACGACAGCGCGACCAGTGTCAAAGCCGGATACCCGCCACACCAATATCGATCATTCGGTAGCGGATATTCAAAAAGCACTGGAACAGTTGGACTTGTTTAAGGATTGAGTTGCGATAACTGTGCGGGAAAAGCGCTTTTGACTGGCATTGAACTGAGGCGTATGAGTCGAAACTTTCAACTGATTTCAAATTAGAAAATTAATCTGAAAAATGATTTGATTTCCTTTCATTTTTTGATTGCATATTGCCGGTAGTTTATGGCATAATAACTTGCACACAATTAATTATTTTGAGAGGGTTCACCATGTCAATCACGAAATTTGATGATTTTTTAGCCTATCAGCTTACTCAAAATCCTGATTCTAAACGGGATTTTATTGAACAATGTGATCAAATTGAACTTGCAATCGAACAACGCCGAGCTGAACTTCGGTTACGGGACAAAGTAATGATGAAGTCCGAAATGGCTTAAACGAAGTCGTGACACCAGCACGCCAATCGCTTTTCCGGTATGATGACCGGTATTAAGAGAGGAGGCAGTCGGTGTCACCCACGCATTACCCCAACATTAAACCGCACACCGGCTGAATGCCATGGCACTACCAGATTACGTTGTTTATCCCGCAATTTTTGATGATCAGCATCACGATGGTAACTACACGGTCACGTTCCCCGATGTTCCGGATACGTTCACTCAGGGTGAAACGTTGACGGCGGCGTTCAAAAACGCACCGGATGCGTTAGCGATTGCTCTGCTTGATCGACGGCGCTATCCTCAGGCAACGGATCCCAAGGTTGTTCAGGTTGAACATCCTGACGCCGTTGTGAGTTTAGTTGGCGTTGATATGAAACGAGCACGGCGACGAGCGGATAACCGAACCGTTCGCAAAAACGTGACGGTGCCGATGGATCTCGCGGAGCTTGCCAAGAAGCGCGGGATCAATTTTAGTCGGACGTTGGCGGAAGCGTTAGAATTGAAATTAGAAGATTAGCTTAGTAATCAGCGTCACCCAGAGTCGGAGTATTTACGAACGGGTGGCGTTTTTTTGTGTTAAACTATGCAAAAACGGAATAGGTTAGGAGAATCCGAAAAATGGACGTGACGAAGTTAAACACCTTTGTCGACCTTGCGGAAACGTTGAACTATACCCAAACGGCAGCCCGACTGTTTACAACGCAGGCGACGGTATCTAAGCAAATTTTAGCCCTAGAAAAAGAACTCGATACAACGCTAGTGGATCGCTCCCACCGCCAAATCGAACTGACGTGGGCGGGAAAGCTAGTCCTACCGTATGCGCAAAAAATGGTGGCGACGCAAGCGCAACTGACAGCAGCGCTGAGGCGAGAAATGCAGACCCGCAGCATGACGCTGACGATTCGTAGTATTCCGTCCATTTCGCGGTACCGGGCGTTTAACCTCATGTCGGCATTTGCACAACAGCACCCGGAAGTGGACCTGCATTTTTCGGAAGCGGAAACGGATACGTTACTGCCATCGTTGGCGGATGGCACGAGCGACATTGTGTTCACCCGGCTATTCGAAATCGAGCAAACCGCCTACGACACCTTGATTGGTGAAACGGACCGGTTCGTGGTGGTGTTACCGAAAGCCAACCCGTTAGCGAACGAACCAACGTTAACGGTGACCCAGTTAAAGGACCAGTCGTTTCTCTTCTTAAATGAAGTCACTAACTTGTATCGCCCCGTGATGGCGCTATTAAATACCGCTGGCGTCACCCCAAAGGAACTCTATCGTGGGCAACGGATCGACCTCATCTTGGGGATGATCAACCAGGGCATGGGCGTATCGATTATGATGGCCCGGTCGCTTGACCTGAGCGATTATCCAGCAGTGACCACGGTACCGTTAACGCCGGAACGCCTCAGCCATCTGGCGTTCTTACGATTAAAAACCCACCGGACACCGGCCAGTGATTTATTCTGGGACTTTGTCGTTCATCAGGAACAGTGATCTATTCCATCTTGGAATAATTAAACTGAATAAGCGAATTGTTTCTTGGGTATAAAACTCGCATAATAGACTTATCGAAACGAACGGAGGATGACGACATGACAACAGAACAACCATATGATTTACGAAAAGTGTTGGCAGAGTTGAAAAATGAACCCGGCCAGTATCATGAAACGGATAAGGAAATTGATCCTAACGCTGATTTAGCAGGGGTTTATCGCTATATCGTCGCTGGCGGTACGGTGATGCGGCCAACCCAAGAGGGACCTGCCATGATGTTTAACAACGTCAAGGGGTTCCCCGGAAGTCGGGTGTTGATT
Organism: Secundilactobacillus muriivasis; assembly: GCF_054785195.1. Lineage (NCBI taxonomy): Bacteria > Bacillati > Bacillota > Bacilli > Lactobacillales > Lactobacillaceae > Secundilactobacillus > Secundilactobacillus muriivasis. The sequence goes on from NZ_BAABMI010000039.1 coordinate 14,428, forward strand.
GGTGCCATGGCGTCACGTAAGCGGGTCGGGATGATTTTACATCACGACTACAAGACACTGGGTCACTTATTAAACGACGCCGTGAACCATCCCGTGCAACCCGTTACGGTGAGTCACGAGGAAGCACCAGCCCAAGAAGTTGTCTTGAAGGCTAGTGACCCGGACTTTGATATTCGCAAAATTCTAGCCGCGCCAACCAACACGGAACAAGATGCTGGACCATACATCACCATGGGTGTGGTTTACGGATCAAGTCCTGACAACAAGCAAAGCGACGTGACGATTCACCGGATGGTGCTGGAAGACCGCGATACGATCGGCATGTACATCATGCCCGGTGGTCGGCATTTAGGCGCCTTCTTGAAACAGTATGAAGCTCTGGACAAGCCGATGCCAATTACCATCAATATCGGGTTAGATCCCGCCATTGCGATTGGCGCTACCTTCGAGCCACCGACCACACCACTTGGCTACAACGAATTGCAAGTAGCCGGCGCGCTGCGGAACGAACCGGTTCAACTCGTTCAAGGAACAACGGTCAACCAACTGGGTATCGCGCGTTCTGAATGGATCATTGAAGCCGAGATTTTACCAAATACCCACATGCAAGAGGACATTAACACGAACACCGGCTACGCCATGCCAGAATTTCCTGGTTACGATGGTCCCGCTAATCCAGCCGTTAACGTGGTCAAAATCAAGGCAGTGACCCATCGGAAGGATAACCCAATCGTCCAAACGACCATTGGCCCATCGGAAGAACACGTGTCGATGGCTGGGATTCCAACCGAAGCCTCAATTTTGAGCTTGGTTGACCGCGCTATTCCGGGCAAGGTGCTGAACGTCTACAACGCTCCTGCTGGCGGTGGTAAGTTAATGACCATCATGCAGATCCACAAGGAAGATGAAGCGGATGAAGGGATTCAACGTCAAGTTGCGATCCTCGCCTTTTCAGCCTTTAAGGAACTCAAGACGGTGATCTTAGTGGATGATGATGTGGATATCTTTGATTGGAACGACGTGATGTGGACCATCAACACCCGGTTCCAAGCAAGTCGCGACATCATGGTACTCGAAGGGATGCGTAACCACCCACTGGATCCATCCGAATTACCAGAATACGATCCAGCGCGGATTCGGATTCGGGGGATGAGTTCCAAACTTGTGCTTGACGGTACCGTGCCATTTGATATGAAGGATAAGTTTGAACGGGCACCATTTAAAGAAATGCCAAACTGGCAAGACTATTTGAAATAAGAAGGGAAGTCATTGTGTGAAACGAATCGTTGTTGGCATCACGGGTGCGTCAGGCACCATCTACGGGTTACGCTTGTTGGAGGCGCTTAAAGCAACGCCGGATGTGGAAACGCACTTAGTGATGAGTAAGTGGGCCAAGGAAAACTTGGCCGTTGAACATACCGGATACACCTTGAAGCAGGTCAACCAACTTGCCGACGTGGTTTACGATGAGCGTGATATGGGCGCGACGATTGCCAGCGGTTCGTTTATGCATGATGGCATGGTGATCGTGCCAGCCAGTATGAAAACGGTAGCGTCGATTGCCACCGGCCTCGGCGATACGTTGATTGGTCGGGCTGCTGATGTGACTTTGAAGGAACGCCGGCCACTGTTGCTGGTGCCACGGGAATCGCCGTTTAACCAGATTCATCTGGAAAATATGTTGAAGCTGTCCAAAATGGGCGTGGAGATCATTCCGCCGATTCCAGCCTTCTATAATAATCCGGAAACAATCGATGATCTCATCAACCACAACACGATGAAGTTACTGGATCATTTGCACATCGCCAACGACTTTGGTGGTCGCTGGCAGGGATTGAACCAAGCTAAGGCGGCCTTGAAGGATCGTGATCGCGGATGAGCGAAACGTTTGAAGCCAGTCAGGCTGGCGTTCACTTGCAGGCCGTTGTTGAACGTCAGAATCAAGATGTGTTGATTCAACTGATCGGTGGCGATGTTGCGCACTACGGCGTTGTTACCACGGTCAGTCCAACCACTGAGCCGCAGACGATTGCCTTACCCAGTCGACCGGGTCACCACCATCAAGAGGGTGTGTTGACCGAACGGATGGCCAAGCAGTTGAAGCCGATTTTGCAAAGTAACGCCATCATCGTGAGCGGGGTTCATGTCAATTATATTAAACCTGAACAGATGCGTGCTATGGGGCCGTTAGTTGCTGAACTATCTGAAAAAGTTGGTCAGTGGTTAACCGCTCATCCACGAGAAAAAGTGGTTGAACATTTTTCAAAATAAGTGAATTAAAAACGCGGTTCCAGAAATCCTCAATCAGAGAGTTTCTGGAACCGCGTTTTGATTACCCATGATGCTTCTTAAACCGTGAATCAACTTCCTTACTCCAGAAGCCACCGGACATCTGGGTGGGTTCGTTGACCATAATAAAGGCGTCGGGAGAGAGTTCCTTAATCAGCGACATTAATCGGTGATCAGCCTTTCTGGGTGCTAAAATGTTGAGAATCAAGCGCGAACCATTGCGCCCGTAGCCCCAAGTTTCAGTGACCCCGTAACCGTGATTGCGAATCATCTCGGGCAGCTGTTTATTGTGTTCGTATTTTGGATCATCATTATCAATGTTTAACGTCACCTGAAAGTTAACGTAGCCCATCGCCACGTGATCTTCAATCAGGATGCCAAGGTAAATGCCGATCCCAAAGCCAATCGTGTAGGCCGCCACGTTAACGGGTGAATCAATATTCTTCAACGCAATCGCCAACGCGATCACGTAGACTAATTCCTCAAGAACGGCCAGCAACGGCGCCCACAATCGCTGACGCCGGACCACCAACATCGTTCGAAACGTATTCAACGTAATATACACCGCATTCAGCACAAAAATTGTCAGTGCTAGTTTCAAAATGCAATCGCCTCTTTCTGAAAGTTGTCTAACACCTTCCAGTGTAGTCAGTTTGAAAACCCGATGAAAGCATTCTGGCTTCGAATATCTGAAGTCGGTGCATTATTGCATAGCTGTCGCTTGTGTCCAGTGTAAGCATTCTTCTGTTTAGTTTGTGAAGTGCGGTGATTTGCTTGAACTGTCGATTCCGGTAGTCAACTAGGTTCCTGCTGTGGGGCCGGCCTGAGCCAAAAGGCGGTCTCAGCCCTCGAATTGAAACCTCGCCAAAAATCGTGCGAGTCTTCAATTCGTCCCCGATAATTGGCGGTTGTTGGAAGTTCGTCAACAACCACCAATTATCGCGACACAGCATCCACCTAGTTGACTACCTGCATCTCACATTGCGCAATTCGGCGCTATTGCAGAGCATCTCAAGTGTTTAACTGCATGTTTGACTACGAAATTACAACGATTTGTTTCGCCAAACGTGACACGCAATAGTATGAGTACAATCGTTGACTTATTGCGGTTACTGTACATTGACCACAATCGTTTCCGCAGTTGTTGAGGTACCATCTAAATTTTTCGTCACGCAGTTTCGTCAACTTCAGAATGTGACATCTGGCAGTTTTGATTATCGACAGCGCACTACGTAGCGGGAGGCGGAGGCGCGCGGGGCTCAGCAGTGTCGGTATGACTTGGGCAGTCGTGCCCCGTGGGGTTCGGGGTGCGAGTGCCTTAGTCATACGCGGGTCCGGAGAGATCCGGCACGGAAGTGGTCTTCTTCCGTTCCTAGCTCGTAGGCCCGCCACTGCGTTCCAGTCCCCGCATAGCGCCGGAGCCTCCCGCGGCATCCTTCCACTATACAAAACCAGAATCACTGAATTTCACAAACTAAACAGAAAAACACTTACGCTGGACACAAACGACAATAAAAAAACCGTCACCAGCAAAATCGCTGATGACGGTTTAAGTGTATACGCAACGCACATATTAAGATGCTGAATGCGTTGGGGAAAGGATCAGTTTACCATGAATAGCTGATTTGCGTTCCACGGTTGCCGGGCGTTCGGTGACGGACGCGGGGGTTGGCGTGAAGACCAGTTCGTGGTCGTGCTTGACTAAGCGGTGGATCGACATGAGAATGACGACACAGACACCAATCAGTGGGAAACCAGCTAAAACGGAAATCGTTTGAAGCACTTGGAACCCACCGACAAGAACCAGTGAGAAGGCGAAAATCATGAAGACGATCACCCAAGACATCCGGTTAAAGCGGGTTGGTTCACGCTGTTTGAGCGGCGTGCTGGTAAACGATGATAGAATGTAGGCCGAACCAGAAATGGTGGTGGCCAAGAAGATGAAGCAAGAGACACAGTAGAGCAACGTCATGATCTGCTTCATTGGTAGGGTGCCGATAACCGTTGCGATAACGGCGGCTTGACCCTGAGTGTTTAAAATATGAACCAGGTTGATGACCCCGTTTTGTTGCAACCAAAGGGCGTAACCACCCATGACGGCGTAAAACAGTGCGCAACCCGTGAACCCGTAGAGCAACATGCCCATCAACATCTGACGAATGGTTTTCCCACGGGAGATTTTAGCGATGAACAAGCCCATAACAGGCATGTAGGACAACCACCAGCCCCAGTAGAAGATGGTATCCTGCTGAGTGGCGCTAGGGGTGACGTTGGTCGCAATTGGCACGAATTTTTGAACTAACATGCCCAAACTTTGCGCTTCGTTACCAATGATGTAGCGGGTGGGTCCAAAGAATAGAATTAAGACCAGAAAACCGATGGCTAGCCAGATGTGGGCCATGCTGAGCTTGTCGATCCCACCGTTCAGGCCTTTAAAGACCGTCACTGCGAACAGGATAAACAAGATGATAAACAGACCGATTTCGAGTGGCAACCCGTATTTGACCCCGGTTGCACTTGAAAATGCCTTGGCGGTGATTGGGACTTCCAACCCAATGGAAGAGCCAACGCCACCGATGATCCCGATAACGACCAAGACGTTGATCAAACCACCAAAGAACTTCTTGATGCTTTGGTGCTTGTCACCGTCTAACATGGCGATCCCGTCGCTTAACTTTTGAACCGGTTGCCCTTTGCGGTACATCAGGTACCCAATCAAAACGGCAGCGGGCGCAAACATCATCCAGGCCATGGGGCCCCAGTTGAACTGGCCCATCATGGTTGCAGATAGGTAAGCGGCATGTGAATAGGCCTTGAAGTGGAAAGGTGGGTTTTGAATGACCTGCAACGGATCGGTGATCGACAGCATCATAATGCTGGCATCGATCGCAGTTGCGAAGACCATTGCGCCCCACTTGAAACCACTGTAAATTGGCTTGTCATCCGGTTTTCCAATTTTAATTTTACCGTAGCGGCTAAATGCCAATCCAATCAAGAAGACGAAGTTGACGATGTAAATGCCAAGGTACAGCCATCCTAACTTGAGGTTCATCCAACTTAATACTTGGGAGAGTGGTGCTTGTAAGGCGCTACCCCCAACCATTAAGACCAACGTTGCCAGCAAAAACAAGCCGACAGTCGGTACGAAGACCCACTTGTTGATTAACTTGCTTCTTAAAATAATAATCCTCCTATTATAATCTCTCTTACTGAAATTTTATTAGGTGTGTTTCATAAAATCCAGCGTATTTTCAATCAAGTTGCAATATTGTACGCAAAAAAACTGCTGAGATCGTCCTAGACTGCCTGCAACAGTGCTTTCTGTAACAAATTGTCGCTTCCAAAAAAGCCCGATTGAATTTACAAGTTTTATTATACCGCTTAAAATTAATAAGTAAAATTTCGATGACATATAAGCGATTTCGTATTCTGAGAAGGGTGGTCTAAACCGGTATGATAATAAGCTTTAGGGGCCATCTGGAAAAAATCCAAATGGCCCCTAATTAATTTAGAACAATTATAATTTAGCTGAAAATGAGGCTAACTATAAGTGAGGTTGTTAGTCGGAAACAGGTACCTCTTTGATGATTCGAGCCGGATTCCCGGCAATCACAACGTTATCGCCGAATGATTTGGTCACAACGGAGCCGGCACCCACCACAACGTTGTCGCCTAGTGTCACTCCAGGCAGGATGGTCACACGGCCGCCCAACCAAGCACTATCGCCGATGGTAATGGGTTTGCCAAGTTCAACGTCAGCGTTGCGTTGCTTAGGATCAAGCGGGTGAACCGGGGTGTAGAGACCGATGTTGGGGCCAAAGTAGCAGTGACTGCCAATCGTGATGGGGCAGGTGTCTAGGAAGGTCATATCGTAGTTGCCATAGAAGTGGTCACCGATATGAATGTTGAAGCCGTAATCAAACTTAAAGTCGCTTTCCACGAAGAAGTCGTCGCCAGTATCGGCTAGTAAGTCCTTGAAACGGTTGTTACGGTTCTTGTTATCTGTAATATGGTTGATCTCTTCTAATTGTTGCCGAATGTAGACGCGGCGGTCGATCAGTTCCTTATCAAATTGTTGGTAAGGTTCGCCAGCGGTCATTTTCTCACGTTCTGTTGTCATTCGTGTATCAACTCCCTTTTGTAACAGGATAGCACGTTTTCAGACTTATGCGTTGATGGAATTAGAATGGCACGAGTACCAATTATGAATAATTGCCGGTTACCGGTGGGTGTTACTAAATATTTTGGCCATAAGACGGCGAATGTGCCGAAAAAAAGAATGTAATATATGTTATAGTAAGCATAGTGTCACAGAATTAACGTACATATTTCAGTTATTTTCAAGTTAACGGGGAACACGGTGAAAACAAGCTTTTCACTTTGGAACGGGGTCAGTTCTATGGGCGGAACTGAAAGTTGAAACGGTCATGTGAGTCACGTGACCAGTTTAAAGGTAAGGAGGGCGTTCAATGCTCTATTGGGAAAACCAAATGGTCACCTTTATTATCAACTGCCTACTGATTACCGGTTATGCACTACTTTACACTTGGACCCGGGACGCCAAGTTTACGTCTGAGCGGAATCGGCGCTGGCGTGGCGTATATCAGATTAGTCTGACAGTCGTCTTTTTGGCACTGTTTCACTTTGCCTCTGAGTTGCGAATCCTGCAGGAACATAGCCCTCACGGCTTTGGCTGGACCTACATTAGTTTTCAGGTTGGCGTGCTGATTTACGCGCTGTATTTTTCCAAATCCAAGCGGCTCTTTTGGACGTTGGCGGTGACGTTATTGATTTGGTACTGGTGGTTGCCAGGGGTTCCAAATTGGCTACCACCGTATGTTGCCAGTTTGCTGTTGATGTATGGCTTACAGCAACTCGGTGACGTGTTGATCAAACGATGGTACCTGTACTATTCGGCCTGTGCAATCTTCACGATTCCGTTTTACTGGGCTAATTTTGAATCGTTAGAGGGCATCGACGTTGGTTGGCCGTGGGAAATTGTAACGACCATCATCATCTTCATGATCCTCTGGCAGATTCAGTACCGAATGTTGCAACAACGGATTCGACAAGCGTTACTACTGCGGGAAGCCAGCACGGATACGTTAACGAAACTCAATAACTTTCGGGTCTTCAACGAGGACCTGGGAACGGCGTACGAGCATTTTCACCAAACGGAATCAATGTACGCGTTATACACCTTTGACATTGACCACTTCAAACGAATCAACGACCAGTACGGCCACCCAATGGGCAACACCGTACTAGAGCGGGTCGCGGTTCGGTTTAATGGGTTGATGCGCGAGATTAACGGGACGTCGAAAACCTACCGGACGGGTGGCGAAGAGTTCTGCTGCATCTTGTTTGATGTTAATCCGGAATCCGAGCACGCCGAACAAGTGGCCAACCACCTGCGCGAGGAATTGAGTGAGCTTCAATTCAGCACGCGACAGGGCGAGCAGTTTAGCATTACCGTCTCCGTTGGCGAGGCGCTGATTCAAGACTATGATCAGAACTACATGGACATCTATAAGCGGGCTGATCAACGATTATACCATTCGAAAAATGCGGGTCGGAATACGGTAACGGTTCGTGGTAATTGAATAAGGGACTGAAACGAATGTCATCGTGAGTGCGATGGGGTTCGTTTTTTTGTTGTCGCTTGTGTCCAGCGTAAGTGTGCGGAGCGAGACGGGTTGAGAGCAGTGTGCAAGGCGACATCGGTGAAGGCGCCCGGGCCTGGCGGGTTTACCGATGTCGCCTTGCATGCAGCTCTCAGTCTCGCGCAGCACCATTCGGCGTGGTGGACAGAAAGCGCGTGGTTGACAAGTTCTTACAACTTCAGGAACCCTGGAAATAACAGTTTAAGTGGCGCCGAATTTTGTAGCCTGAGAGCGCCGTTTTTCATGCGGCTTTGGCGAGCGAAGCGATGACAAACAGCCGACACCCAAATCGCACCCAACACTTACGCTTGACACAAACGACAATAACAATCAGACACCACCAACGGAATGCTTTAACTTAACAAATTCGCTGAATTATCGAGTTGAACGTGCTAGACTAAACTTAAAAATAAACGCTTAGGCATGAGAACTGAAAGGAAGTAGCTGAGATGACAAAGGTAATTATCCCTGAAATTGCGGATGCGCAAACGGATCACTATTTAACCAAGAAAGGGTACGAGGTGTTAACCGTTAAGAATCCCACCGAAGCCAGCATCTTGGCGACGGCACCGGACGTTGCTGGCATTATGATGTTTGTGGCGCCTTTCCCCAACAGCTTGTACGCTAAGCTCCCTAACTTAAAAGTGTTGGCCCGTTACGGTGTTGGCTATGACAGCATTGATGCGGAGTACGCTGCCTCACAGGGCGTTTGGGTAACGAACACGCCCGGGGCGAATGCCGTCAGCGTTGCTGAATCAGCGATTACTGATATCTTATTGTTAGCCAAACAGTCGGTAACGATTGCGGCTAAGATGCAGGCCAACGACACGACCGGTGCGAAGACCATTATGGGTCACGAACTGAACGGCGCAACGGTCGGCATCATTGGTTATGGTAACATTGGTCAGGCGTTAGCTAAGATGTTGAGTGGCTTTGGCGTGAACGTGCTGTTGTATAACCGGACGCATCGAGAGACTGAGTACGGCAAATACGTTGATTTAGAAACTCTGCTGACTGAGTCCGATTACGTCAGCATCAATATCGCTGCGGTACCAGCAACCGAGCATTTGATTGGCGAAGCTGAATTGAAACTCATGAAGCCATCGGCCTACTTGGTCAACCTTGCGCGGGGGTCGATCGTTGATGAGGCGGCTTTGATTTCGGCGCTGAAGAACCACGAGATCGCTGGTGCTGCCTTGGATGTCTTTGACGTTGAACCGTTACCACGAGATAGTGAATTTTTCCAACTCGACAACGTCTTTTTAACACCACATACGGGATCGAATACCGTTGAGGCTGGTCGGAACATGGCAATGGGGGCCGCTCGGATGATTGACGAAGTTCTCTCAGGAAAAACGCCTGAGTGGCCGGTCAATTCACCTAAGTTGTCCTAGTAGTTATTGCCCATCATTGCGATAATGAAACCCTTCTTTTAAGCGCCTATTTTTCGCCGGTCAATCGAGCCGAAAAGCCGCGAGTTAAGTTGTTTTGAAACTTGGAAACGGCATGCTAAACTGTGGTCACTTAAACGAAGGGGGGATCCATCATGGCAATTGCTGGATCGTTATATCATACTGAAGTCGTTAATGAAAAAGGTTTGAGTGGGATTAGTTTCGTACGGGGGAACGAGGCGCTGGCGTTGGGGGTCAGCAGCTCGTTAGTGAAATCACCGGGAGTAAACCCGGAACAGTTAACGGGGCTTGCCATCAGCACCTGTTTTAACGCCACCATTGAATTAGTGGAACGGGCGCATAATCTGCCACATAAGAGCGTGGTGCATACCGGTGTGGATCAATTGAAGGATGACAAAGGGTATCAATTTGTCGTTCGGGTGCAGATTCTCATGACCGGTGTCGAACGTGAATTGGCAGAGCAACTGGTGAACGAAGCTAAGGACTACTGTCCGGTAGCGAAGTTGATCAAGGCCAATGCGAACGTGTCGTTCACGGTGGTGGATCAGTTTGAATTTTAACCGAGACTGAATTTTACTCAATGTAAAAGCGCCACGGATTCTTGAACATCGAATCCGTGGCGCTTTTTGTGGGCAGTTGTGAGGCCACATTGTGTTAAAGGTTATAACCGTTGATGCCGCAAACGGCCAAACACGAACCGGTCACTCAGCGCAATAAAACTCCCTTGGAAAATCAACGCCACAAACGTCCCCACGTTGACTGCCCAAACTTGATGCTGAATCGCAAAGGTGATGCAGATAATTGTCAGTGGCGTCAGGTAGGCGACTAACGAGGCCACGATGGCGTTACCGTGTAAAAACGGAACCGAATGATTTGCATTAAGTCGTCATTTGGATGCAAGATAAGGTTGACCCGCTGGTAGATTGAGATGCCACAGCTGATCAACATCACGCCGATAATATCGACAATGACGGCTGCTGCGATGGGTAACTGGGTGATACCCAGATGAAGCAAGAGTTGGGTAATGCCGCTAACGAGGTAGCTAAACGGCACCATAAACAAGAAGTTGCCTAACATTCGGTGCCAGTCAAATTGCCGTAGTAATAGCGCGTTAGCTAAAATCACCGCCACCCCTTCAATTAGCAGCATGTTACCCAGATTCATGGCAAACAGGTGCGCCAGATTCACCGCCGAAGCTGTCCACAGCGCGCTCCCCAGGTTGAGGGAGACGGTGAGGGCGTTACCGAAAGCGTTGATGAGAATTGAAACGGTCAGTAGAAGGCAGTCCCCGAGAATGGTAGGCTTGCCGCTTGGTTGGTACAATGGAATCGATCCTTTCGTGAGCCGGATGACGATTTAACGAAACCGGTTGCGAGTTATTTGAAATACAGTTTGAAATCTGTTAGATTTGTTAAAAATAAGTGCTGTTACAATTGGGAGGAACTAAACATGTCAGAGACACCGGCTTTTCGACCTTTGATTTTTCGCCGGGTGTTATTAACCGTTGATGCTGATGATAGCACATCGACGCAACGCGCGTTTCGGTATGCGTTAACGTTGGCGCTAGATTATCAGATTCAACTGGGCATCTGCTCGGTGGTTGAAAATCACGATATTAACATTTACGATTCGCTGATTCCAGCGAAGTTGCAGGAGAAGCGCGATGCCGTTCAGGCGGTTGTTGACCGGTACGTGGCCACGGCACGGGAAGCTGGCGCACAACACGTGAGCGGTTACGTCAACGAGGGTGGCGACGTGGACGACGTTATCTTAGATGAGCTGTTGCCCGACTTTGATCCCGACCTCGTGGTTTGCGGTGCCGATACTGAATTTTCGGCGCACCGGGTGGCGGGCGCGGTTAGCCTAAGATTGGCTAAGAAGGCGCCAGTTTCGGTTATTGTGGTGAGATAGTCGCATTAAAAATGGTAGTCCCATGAGGGCTACCATTTTTGAATTAGTGGCGTTCCAGATAGTCTTTAAGCACAACTGCTTGATTATGCGTTTCATCCTTAGCGCCGTACAGTAAAATCACGTTACCGTTCTTTGCCTGCGTCGTGACCAAGTCAATGAACTTGTTTAAATCAGGATTAGCGTCCAATTCCGCTTCATAACGGGTTTTAAATTCCGGATACTTCGCTGGTTCGTGACCAAACCACTGCCGCAGTTCCTTGGTCGGCGCAATCGTTTTAAACCACTCATCAAGCGCGGCCTTTTCTTTTGAAATGCCTCGGGGCCAAACCCGGTCCACTAAAATTCGAAAACCGTCCATATCAGCCGGTTTGGTGTAAATGCGTTCAATTTTTAACGTCATGTTCATTCACCTTCTCAAATGATAAGATAACACATAGTGAGACTAGAAAGGAACTGATAACCGTGAAAACGGATGAATTGAAGACATTTTTTAGTGGTCGTCCGACGGCTGATATCACCAAAGCAATTTTGGGTAAACGGCTAAGTTACCAATCACCACAGGGGTTACTGAGTGGCATTATCGTGGAGGTCGAAGCGTATTTAGGTCAGGAAGATTCAACCGCCCACGCCTTTAATGGTCGCCGAACGCCGGCTAATGAAGCGTTGTACGGCGAGCCGGGAACGATTTACATTTATACACTTCGCGGGCAGTACATGTTTGATGTTGCGGTGCAGGAAAAGGACAATCCGCAAGGTATCCTGGTTAGGGGCTTGGAACCGGTTGATGGCATCGACCTGATGACCGAAAACCGGCATGGCAAAACGGGCAGCGACATCAGCAATGGTCCGGGGAAGTTGATGCAGGCGTTGGGGATTCAAAGCAAAGATTTGAACCTGACCATGGTCAACGCTGGACCACTTTCAATTGACCTTGAACATGGTCGTCAGCCCAAAGAAATCGTCACTTCGGCCCGAGTCGGCGTCAGCAAGCGCGGCGATTGGACGGAAGCACCGTACCGATTCTACGTGGCTGGCAATCCGTACGTTTCGGGGATGCGGAAGCGAGATATGGATCTGACAACCAATGGCTGGCTAAACTAGAACATAAAAAGGCGCGTCATTCACCAAGAATTGTGGTGAGTGACGCGCCTTTTATGATTCAAATCTAGTTATCGTGAGTTGCTTGTTCCTGCTCGTAAAGTTTATCGTGCACGTACGGATACGTCCATTTGACCATGATCGACATCGTAAGCGGTAGTAGGATGACGAGAATGATCAGGCCGATAATCACGGTCATGGCGACTTGAATGAGCGTCAGGACGCCAGATGGCATCAGTGCGGCAAAGGTGCCACCGAGGATGATTGCGGCTGAAATGACGACTGTCCCAATGATGGCACTAGCGTTGATGATTCGTTTGCGCACATCCGGTATTTTAGTAGCGTCATCTCGGTAGCGCATCATTAAGAAGATGCTGTAGTCCACACCCAGTGCAACCAACATAATAAAGCTGAAGAACGGTGTGTTCCAGGTTAGCAATGCTTGACCTAAAATCACATTTGACAGTAATCGGGTCAGCGTAAGGGCACTGACGTAGGTCGCCATTAACGTGCCGATAATGGTTAACGGTTGAATCAGTGAACGGGTCACGAAAATCAGCGCGATGCCGATGCCGACCAGCATGATGATGGCGGTCCGGATAAAGTCACTGTTAGACAATGATTCCAAATCAGCAGTCTGAGAAGTCTGCCCACCAATTGCGACGGTCGCGTTAGCCAGTGAGGAATGCTTTAACTTGGCGTGCACGTCGTTGGTGATGGTTTGGATGCGATGCGCCGATTGAGTCGTGCTAGGATCGCTGTTTAAGACGATCGTCAGCGTCGTGATGTGATCGTTATCGGCCATGAAGGCGTTCAGAGCGGGTTTAAAACTAGCACCAGCAAGCGTGGCTTTGGGAATATAGAATTGGTCACCGATATAAGAGGACTGCAATTCGGCTAAATACCGTTTGACGCTGGTCGTACCACCACCGATTTTAGCCAGCGCTTGGTTAGCACTGGTCAAGCCACTTTGAAGTTGCTTCGTCTGTGCTTGCATGGCGGTTAATTTAGTTTGGAGCTGTTTGACACCAGCGTTGACCTGCGTACTGCCGCTAGCGACTGATTGAGCGCCGTTAACCAACGTGGCGCTTTGAGATGATAACTGTTGTGCGCCACTGTTTAAAGTTGCTAAACCACTGTTAAATGGTGAGACGGCTTGGTTTAACTGCCCTAAGCCGTTAGTGAGTTGAGCCGAACTACCAGCAAGCTGGCTGGTCCCGGATGCGAGAGCGGAAATTTGGCTAGTTTGCGTTTGCAGTTGATTGAGTCCACTTGTTAATTGCTGACTACCGGCAGTTAACTTGCCCACACTTTGACTAAGCGTGCTGGTACCACTAGCGAGTTGACTAGAACCGCTCGTCAGTTTTGAGACGCCAGCCGTGTAAGCAGCGACGCCTTGACTCAGTTGCTGGGCACCGCTTTGGAGTTGACTAGTGCCGGTAGTTAATTGCGACAGTTGAGTGGTTTGATTGCCACTAGTTGCACTGGCTAGTTGCGTGTTGGCTTTACTCAACCCACTTTCAACTTGCGTCAGTCCTTTATTAGCCTGAGTTAATCCGGTCACCAATTGGCCCAATTGGTGGTTTAAATACAGTTGACTGATGCGACTTCCACCGGGTTGGGTGACTGAACTAACTTGTTTGACGCCCGGTTCAGCTTTTAGATAGTTCGTTAAGTCATCGATGGTGCCCAGGTCACGTTGGTTGTTCAGTGACTTGTCAGCCTCAATGTAGAGGGTCGAAGGACCAGACATCCCGGCTGGATAGTGTTTTTGAATCAGGTTGTAGCCGGCTTTTGATTCAACGGTATTTGGCAACTCGTCCGCACTATTAAAGTTGAGCTTTTGCTGGCTGAACAGTAATAGTGGGGTGATGGCGAAGAGCATCAGGATCACCGTGGTTATCGTGTGGGTCATGGCTGAGTGAGATAGCCAGCGCCAGATAGGGTTAGTGCCATGAGTGTCGAGGTTTCGGCTGGGCCAAAACATGGTTTGACCGAGGAGCGCCATGAAGAACGGGTTTAAGGTTAATAGAACGGCTAGCAAGACGATGACGCCCACCGCAACGCCCACTGCGGACTGGTAGAACGAGAATTTGGCGAGGGCGAGGACCGCAAAGCCGATGAACACGGAGATGCCGCTGTAACCAATGGTGCGGCCCGCGTGCTTGCGGGCGACTTTGGTGGCGTTATCCGCGCTAAGGCCGTTAGCGAGTTCCTCTTTGAACCGGTTATACAGCAAGATATTGTAGTCGGTCCCAATTCCGAAGAGGACAACGACCATGAAAATCTGGGTAAAGTTAGAGATTGGAAAATCAAACTGTTGAGCGAGATTCATCACCAGACTCGATGACACGAGGTAGGCGATGGCGACCGTCAGTAGGGAAATGATGGGGACTAGTAACGAACGGAATACGAGTATCAAGACGATGAAGATGAAGACGGCCGCGATGATTTCCGTTTTCTTTAGCCCGGCTTGCGTCGTGGTGGAAAAGTCGTCATTTAACAACGCACTCCCCGTAACGTAGGTCCGAAGCCCGCTGATGTGCAAATGCTGGCGAAGCTGTTGCGCTTGCCGATGCACTTTAGCACTATCGGACAAACTGATCATCGCCAGTTGAGTGGTGCCATCCTTGGCACTTAGCTGTTTTTTAGCGGCCGCGTTATCGCTGGCGCTGGTCATACTTAGAATATCTAGGTTAGCGTCCTTTTTAATTTGACGGATGCTGTGCGTGATGCGTTGTTGGTCCTTGGACGTGAGCTGACCATATTGCTTGTTGAAAACGACGATCAGTGACCGAACGCCACGATTATTGACGGATTTGCGGTCGATCGTTTGCGCGACTTCGCTTTGAACGGATGAAGGCAGGGTCACCTGACCCTTATCGCGAACGAGTCGGCTAACGTTTGGCATGGCGACCAACGCAGCGATGATCAGTGCTAACCACACTAGGGCTGCGAGGCCGTGTTTCTTGATGAAGACTTGCATGTAACTTCCCCTCTCATTGGCAAGTGATTAAATTTAGACACTTGTCTAACTAATAAGTGCATGATAAACTCGGGGCAAGTGAAATACAATTCACAAAAACGCCGACCTGCCAAAGTTTAGACAGATCAGCTAAATTGCAAAAATGAGGTGAACATGGTGAAGTATGATTTGAGTAAGCGGCCAACGAAGGGGGCACAACGCACGCTTCGAGCGTTTTCAAGTGCGATGTTTGAGCTGCTGGAACTGAAGTCGTTTGAGGCGATCAGTGTCAATGAACTCTGCCAACGCAGTGACTATCCGCGGGCCACGTTTTATAACTACTTTGATGATAAGTACGACCTCGTGAACTATTGCTGGTACTTGTTAGCCACTGAAATTCGGGTGGGGGAAGCGCCCAAGTTATCGCCAGACGAGATTTTGGTGACCTATTTTGACCGATTGTATCGGTTCTTCGCTCATCATCACCGCCAAATGACCGCAATTTTGCAGCATAACGAGGTTGATGAAACGTTGATTGCTAGTTTTACCAACTACCTCAAGCAGACCGTCCGGACGATTTTTCGGCAGGTATTTGGCGATCTGCAACTTAACATTCCGTCAGAGCTTTTGGTGACGCAGTGCAGTGCGACGTTGCTTAATCTGATTGAGTGGATCTTTTTGCAGGATGAACCGACGACTTTAGCCGAAGCGCACCGTTATCTGTCAATTTTGATTGGCAATTCGAAAACGGTAGTGGTACCAGGCGTTTGTGCACCGAATGAATAGAAGTGAAAATAAAAACGGTTCTGATAACGCCCACAAAAGTAGGGGTATCAGAACCGTTTTTAGATTCAAAAATTAAAGGTATTTGGCATCCATTTCATCATCTTGAGAGGTCAAAATCTTAGGACCGTCCTTAGTGATGACCAAGGTGTGTTCGTACTGAGCCGATGGTGAGCCATCAGCTGAGGCATAGTACTGCCATGAGTCGCCAGGAATTGGCTTGGAAACGATCTGCCAAGTGCCCAAGTTGACCATGGGTTCGATGGTGATGGTCATGCCCTCGCGAAGACGCAAGCCCTTACCAGCTTCGCCGTAGTGAGGGACGTTTGGTTCTTCGTGCATGGTTGGTTGAATGCCGTGGCCAATGAGTTCGCGAACGTCACCCATGTGGTTTTCGTCTTCAACGTAGTGTTGGATAGCAGCGCCAATGTCACCGATCCGGTTGCCGACAACGGCTTGGTCGATCCCGAGATAGAGGGCCTTTAAGGTCACGTCCATCAGGTGTTGCTTTTCAGCAGAGATTTCGCCAACCGCGTAGGTCCAGCAAGAATCACTCATAAAGCCGTCCAAGTTAACGACTAAGTCAACGGCTACGATATCGCCGTTTTTAAGGAGCAAGTCCTTACGAGGAGTAGCGTGAGCCACTTCATCGTTAACGCTGACACAGGTCGCGTATTTGTAGCCTTCAAAACCCTTTTCTTCGGCTTTAGCGCCGTGTTCTTCAATATACTTGTTTGCGAATTTTTCGATGTCCCAAGATGAAATCCCAGGCTTGATGATGTCGCGTAGGCCCTTGTGGACGCCGGCAAGAATTGCGCCAGACTTGCGCATCATATCAATTTCACGTGCTGATTTTAATGTAATCAAATTTCTGACTCCTTTTAATTTGGCTTCTCTACTAATGTACACCTTTTTGATGGGTTCTGCTAGAGAGAGCGTGAAGCAAGGCGGTTAGAGTGCGGAGGGTAAGGCGACATTGGCGAAAGTGCCCGGGTCTGGCGGTTTTGCCAATGTCGCCTTACCTGCAGCACTCTGCCTTGCTGAGCGCGTTTCCACTAGATAATAGCAACGCACATTACCAACGCTACTATAAAACATGGGCTTAGCAAGTGCAATCTTGAGGCCTTGACTGCATCATACAAATAAAGCGCAGCACCCAATCCTGAGTACTGCGCTTTATTGATGGTATATTCTGAACGGTGCTTTCCTGTCCTCGAGCCGAAACGTGTTCCGCAGGGCAGAGACTTGCACCTAAGGCACTCCAACCACAAACCCCAAAGCCCGGGGTTTCTGGTCGGAGTACCTTAGGCTCCAGTCTCTAACCGCCCTGTTCCACACTCTGCACTTTCCTGTCCTCAAGCCGAAACGTGTTCCACAAAACTGAAAGCTGCACCTAAGCTACTCCCAACACAAAGCCGAAAACCACGCCTTTCTGTCGGGAGTAACTTAGGCTCCGCTTTCAACCCGTTTTGTTCCACACTCTAATTCAGGCTCGTAATCTCACCATCATCAATGGCTTTTTGGATCTTCTTCGCCTCATCTAACCGGGATTCCACAATGTACTTCATCGTAATATCCTTATCAGATTCGGCTTGGTTAAATTGTTCAGTTAAAAAGTCGATTTGGTCTTTTAAATATGATACAAGGTCCATCTTCTCCACCTGCTTTTTATGCTTTAGTTCCCATTATAAGGCAATTCGGTTTAATTGTCGTCACGATTGCCGCCAAAGAGGATCAAAAGCCGTAACAATTGGAGGAAGGTTGAGAGCGCTGCGGCGACATAGGTCAAAGCTGCAGCGGTCAACACTTTGCGCACCATTGGCACTTCTTGTGGCGTCAGTAAGCCGCCGTCACTTAGAATCGACAGTGCTCGACGAGAGGCGTTAAATTCAACGGGTAAGGTCACCAATTGGAACAGTAACGCAAACGAGAACAACAAAATGCCCAAGTGGATCAACGTCTGGTTCATCCCCATAAACACCCCAATCAAAATGAGTGGGAAGGAGGCGGTGGAGCCAATGTTGGCGAGGGGCACGATGGCTGATCTCAACCGCATGGGGCCGTAGTTGTTGGCGTCTTGGACCGCGTGACCGCATTCGTGAGCAGCTACGCCGATGGCGGCTACGGAGGTTGAATTGGCCGTGGCCTGTGACAAACTTAAAATCTTAGTCTGGCCGTTGTAGTTATCAGTTAAGTTACCATCAATTTCCCGCACACCCACGTCGTTGATCAGTGACTGTTGCAGGATGTATTGGGCTGCGCTGGTCCCGGTGGCACCACTTTGGGCGCGCACCCGGTCGTATTTGGCAAACGTACTATTCACATACGCTGACGCGGCCATCGAGAGTAGCAGGCCGATGATGACGAGGAAGTACGTGGGGTCAAATAACGCAAAAATTGGTGAGGTCATTCGCATCGCTCCGTTTCTAAAATTGGTTTGACTAATGTTGACCAACATTATAGCAAATAATACCGGTGGGTGCACGGAAATCGGTGGTAATTAACCGAAGTGTTAGGAATTCAGTTCACTCGGAGTCTGAAAATTGCCCGGCGCCTGCCAAAGTGCTATAACGAATTTGGAAGGGGCGAGAGAAAGAATGGAAACGAAGCAGTTAAGTGGTCGGGCACGAACTTGGTTTGTCGCGACCCTGTTAATGGGCACTTTTACGATGTCAATCAGCCAATCAGCGCTATCGACGGCCTATCCCACGCTGATGCGGTACTTTAATATCTCAGCGTCAACGGTTCAGTGGTTAACGACTGGGTTCATGCTGATCATGTGCGTGATGATGCCGGTCAGTCCGTGGTTGTTGGGCAATCTCGGTTTTAAACCACTCTTCTTGAGTGTGTTAGTGATGTTTGATGTGGGGACCTTGCTGATTATTTTGGCGCCGAATTTTCCGTTAGTCCTGTTAGGGCGGGCGCTGGAAGCTATCGGTGTCGGGGTGTTATTCCCATCGTATCAAACGGTGCTGTTGGCAATCACGCCTGAGGAAAATCGGGGTAGCGTGATGGGCTTAGCCGGTTTGGTGATGGGCTCGGCGTTAGCAGTTGGCCCGATCATCTCTGGCATTGTCTTGCGCTTTACTAGCTGGCAAGGCCTGTTTATCGTGTTCATGATCGTCATCACGCTGGTTGTTTTACTGGCGTTACGGACGATCATCAACGTGTTGCCAAGTACGCCATCCAAGCTGGACGGGCTCTCAGTGATTTTGCTGGTCGGGTTCGTTGGCGTGCTGTATGGCATTAACGAGATCGGCAAAGCGGGCGTGAACTGGTCAGTCGTTGGGACGATCAGTGTGATCAGTATCTTAGCGCTGATTTGGTTTGGGTATCGGCAACTGCATTTGTCAGAACCATTGCTGGACCTGCGGGTATTTGCGGTGCCGCAATTCAACGCCGCCGTTTGGTTGACTGGTCTGTCGTACATCGCCTTGATCGTGGTGACGATTGTCTTCCCACTCTATTACCAACTCGTGTTAGGTGTTAGTCCGTTTATCTCGGGGATGGCGCTGGTCCCAGGCGCGGTGTTCTTGAGTGTACTAAATCCCTTGACCGGGAAGTTAGCGGATCGACTCGGCTTTAAGCGCGTGCTGTTGATTGGCATGACGATGATCCTAGTCGGCTGGGGAATCTTGGTACTGATTCCTGGAACCGTGGCACTCTGGGGCATGATGCCGATTGCGATGTTGATCGAAGGGGGCAACGCCTTCGTGATGATGCCGGCGGTGACGCTGGGCGCGGATGCCTTACCGAAGCAACAGTTGTCTCATGGGACAGCGGTGATCACCACGATGCGGCAACTGTTGGGGTCAACCGGCGTTGCCGTGGCCACGCTACTGTTATCGCTGCATGGTGGGACCGCTAGTTTGGCGGGGTTCCACTTGGTATTTATCGTGTTCTTCATATTGGAGCTGATTGGGTTAGGGTTAGCGCTGAGTTTGAAGGAACACCGAGTGGCGATGGCGGCTTGATCACTTAATTTTTGAACAACGAAAAAGACAACCAATCTGCGTTTAGCAGGAACGGTTGTCTTTTTATGTAAGCTCATCATAATAGCTCTAACGATATATAGATGGCTGACTGAAGCCTAGCGCGTCAGACCCGCCCGAATCTCTTCAAGCACCGCAGTGGTCGGCTGCCAGTGGCGGTCCTTAGTATTTTTTTGCACCATGATCACCATGGCAACGACGAATTGGTTGGCGTTGGCGAACGTCACATTATTGATCTGCCAGTGCACGTAATCAATCGTCACTTGGCTCAGAACCCGAATGACGATAACGTGTGACTGGCCACTTAAACGTTCTACCATGTCAATGTATCGGTTAGTTTTCCGTCTTAGTCCAAGCAACGCAACCACATCCCCTCTTTTTCTAAAATTATACGCCAGTTAGTTTGGGGGTGCGAAAGATTATTTTGTTATGCAAGAAAAATGATAGTTCTCTCATAAAGGAATCTTTACTGGGGATTTTAAAAGATGTAACCGCTATAAATACGATGAAACCGCGATGTATAGCTTGCTTTAATTTGGATTTTTTATGAAAACAAGTCACCATTGGTATCAGGAATATTTTATTATAATCTCATTTTTAGTTTTCGTTCGGGTTTAAATAGGCTACAATAGGAATAAGGCAATTTGAAAAGACCTTGGAAGGAGAATTACGACCTTATGACTGAGTCAAGCAAAGTTGAAACGGCTGCGTTATATATGAATCCAGCCAGAGATGTTGCAGTTTTAAACTACAGCAACAAGTACATCTCCGACATCTTTACTTTAATTAACAGTAAAGAACTCGCCGAAGTTGTTCGTTTATTTTTAGAGCATAGAAGACATGATGAGGAAAGTACCAAGAATTACTTCGAGGATACCGACCCTAAAACCTATTTGGATACCATCCGTGCGGTATTGTTAAACCGCGACGATGCATTTGATAAATACAACCGTGAAGAAATCCTCGACAGTATCGAAGAACTTTACTCTTACTACCGTTCATACCTTCGAATCGGTGTGTTGAACGTTCATGGTAGCGACGCCACGACCAACACCTTTATGCAGATGGATAACCAATTTAATGAATTGGTGATCAAAACTTACCGGACGATTGAAGAGAAACTCCAAGGCTCTCGCAACAAAACCTATCGTCAAGTGAGTGCTGGGACATCTGCTTGCGTCTTGACTCAATCACACGATTGGCCAATTCCAAGTGGTTACGAAGCATTGAAGCCAATCCGCTTCTTAGATACGTTGATGCTACGGCCACCAATGATGATGACGACCCCAAGTAACAAGCGGGAAGGGACCTTTACGGCGGTTCCTGATAACCCAATCAACAAGTTCCATGGCGCTCAAAGCGAATGGTACTGTTTCCCAGCTAAGATCGGTGAAAGTTTAGCATACATCTACTTCCACCGCGATTACTTCGTTAGTGGGATCTCACTTGCCAACTTGTTTGAAGTTGCCGATGCTAAGGACGTTGCTGGCCACAAGCCAGACTTGATCTTGCTCTTCGGGCTTCAAGAAACTGAAGGCGGCGTGAGCCACTACTACCACGATACCGAAAACGATATCTGGGTCGGTGAAGTGCCATACAACGACAAGACCACATACTTCGGTTACATGAAGAAGATGTGCTTGACGTTACACAACTTACACATGATCTACGAGAACCGCTTACCAATCCATGGTTCAATGGTTCGGATCAAGTTCTCAAACGGCAAGAACAAGAACGTGGTCTTCTTCGGTGATTCAGGTGCCGGGAAGTCTGAATCTTTGGAAGCCTTGCAAGAAATTGCGGACGATAAGATTTTGAGTCTTGAAACCATCTTTGATGATATGGGGAGCTTCACCTTAACGGATGACGATCTCTATGCGCAAGGGACTGAAATTGGGGCCTTCGTGCGGTTGGATGACTTAAGTTCTGCCGTGGCCTTCAACAACATGGACCGTGGGGTTTACTTGAACCCTGACCGTAAGAACGCCCGGGTTATCATCCCAGCCGATTCTTACCGTCGCGTGATTGCGCACCACGGCATCGACATGTGGGTTTACGCAAACAACTACGATAAAGAAATTGGGATCCACCAATTTGATAACAAAGACGAAGCAAAGGCAACCTTCATTGAAGGCAAGCGGTTTGCTTTGGGCACGACTGATGAAGTCGGCATGAGCACCACCTTCTTCGCTAACCCATTCGGGCCAGTGCAAGAAGAAGAAAAAACGCGTCCAATCATCGACAAGGTCTTCGATCGTTTATTCGACCAAGGCGTCTATGTCGGCGAAGTCTACACCCACTTGGGTACGGACAAGTCGAAGGACAGTTTGAATGAGTCAGCACAAGAGTTGTTGGATGTGTTGATGAATTCATAGAGAGCGGAACAAAACGCTTTGAGAGTGGAGTATAAGGGCGTTCCCGATAGACTGGCTGGTTTTTGGCCAGTCTATCGGGGACGCCCTTATATGCAACTCTCAGTTTTGTGGAGCTCATTTCGGCGCAGGCTAATAAATGTGGTAACGTCAGCAGGCTTCGCCGGATTAACGATTAGCGCAAACTAAAGCTTAAATGGCGCCGAAAACAAAGTAACAGCAATGAGCGTCGCCAGTACCACTCTGATGTAAAAAAGCACTTTGGTTTTTGCGCTTTATGGCAGAAACGCTGCACCCACGCTAAAACTAAGAAATGGACAAGTTGACTCAATGCCAACTTGTCCATTTCTTTTGTTTCTTATACCACATAACCGATACATTAAGAGAATCTAAACATCACTCAAATACCTTGCCCCGAATCCCCAAACCAACTATACTAGTCCAAAATCAAACGAAAAGGGTGGTTGCCCGTGCAAGCATTATTGATGAAAATTATCTGGTCGTTCCTGACCGTTACTGGGTTTGTGGGGGCCATCGTTGGCGCTATTTTGCCAGTTATTCCAGGAATTCCGTTTTTGATCTTGGCGATTTATAGTTTGAAGAAGCTGTCGCCATCATTCCATCACTGGTTGAGTAATACGCGGTTAGCGAAGTGGTTGCAGGAGCGGCAGCCGAAGTTGGCGAAGTGGTTGGTGGGGTAGTTGGAGACGGTTATTTAGTCTAAACGTGTTCGTTCACGACTATTGCGTAGCCTAAACGTGTTTCGAGAGAACGCTGCTTTCCTTAGGATTGGGCCTGTTCTGCTCGTTACTTTTACCTAGCCTAAACGTGTTCCGAGAGGCAGGGACTTGCGTGTAAGTTAGCTAACGTTAACGTAAGACTGCCAATTCCGGGCATGCTCACTACTATTACGTAGCCTAAACGTGCTCCAGGAGGCAGAGAGCTGCATGCAAGTCAACTAACGTAAAACCGCCAGACCCGGGCGCTTTCACGTTAGTTGACTTGCACACTGCTCTCTAACCGCCTCCTTCCGCACTCTCTCCAAAAAAATAAATGCATATTCAGTGCAAATCCCCTTCATCTCAGGTACGCTATAGCAGTCAACGTGGTTAAGCGCCACCTGACATTACCATTAGAGGGGGCAACAACATTGAAGGCACAACAATTAGGACTCGTCATTGCTGGCGCCGCAGTGATTATCGGCTTGGGCATTCTCCAACCGAAGACGGCGGCTGCTTACCAGTGGCACGACACAGCCAACCAACCGATGACTGAAAAGAACGCAGCTTACTATGGATCACGCAATGGTCAACATCAAGTAACCTTGAAGCAAGGCGATTCTGTTAAACAGATGACGGCTGGGACACGCTAATCAAACAAAAAGCGGGGGAAATGACCTCCGTTTTTTATTTGCTTAAATTCCGGTAAAGTCAGGGTTTATTATTTCATTTATCAGTTAATAAATGGTAAACTGAATTAATAACTTGAAAGGATGCGGTTGATATGGCAAAGACATTTACTAAAGAAGAATTGAAACAATACGATGGACAAGACGGGCGTAAAGCTTACGTGGCTATCGATGGAACGGTTTATGATTTAACGGATGTTCCAGCTTGGCAGGGTGGCAAACACCACGGCCAAATGGCAGGGAACGACCTTTCTGAAGTGATCAAGAAGGCCCCGCATCAAAAGAGCGTTTTAGCAAAATTGCCAGTTGTTGGCACGTTAACTGACTAATAAATAATAAAGGTTGTCGTCACATCATCGCGTAGATGATATGACGGCAACCTTTTTTTGACAACTATAACCGATATTCCTGAAATGACTGATAATCAGCCGCAACTTGCGTAACGTACGACTGCGACCATTTGGCAACGGCTTGGTCAAATCGGTCAGAGTGGCCAACGTAACCGAGGATCAACCCCGCCGTTGGACTTTGGGCATGCCCGATGCCTAAGACCCACGCACAAGTTTTAGCGTAGGCTTCAAACTGGTCCCAATCAAGTTCAGCAAGGTCAACGGAGGCCTTCATATCCCGGAATTGGCGAACGTAGAAACTCTTCGTAGGCGTTGCAAAGTACCCAAGGAACGGATCAGAAGCCGATTGCAGAATTTTTTGGCAGTTAACGATCCGCTTACCTTCGTTTTGTTCGAACTGGGCATCTTCTTCGGGGAGTTGCTCAGCGAGTTGTCGGGTGGGCAGGGCTTCCTTGATTTGAAGCACGAGATGGCTACCGTCGAAACTGGTGAGCAACACTAAGTAGCAAAGCGAGCCAAAGCTGCCAACGCCAACACTATGTCGAACGATGTCGGTGATTTCAAACTGCGATAGCAACAGATTAACGTCAGGCTGCAAGGTCTGGCGGTACTTGGAAAGGTAGCGTTGTAAATGCTTGGTGACGTTATCGTTCACGTGACGGGTTCTGGGCGCATTTTCCTTAAAACGACAGTTACCGTCGTCATCCGTTTCGGTAAACTTGCGAACCACCTGTTCGGAATCACGCTTGCCAGCCTTGTTCAGTAACTTTTGAAGTTTTTCAGAGTGCAGACTCTGGGCTGGAATCGTGGCCAGCACGGTTTCGACGTTGTTCACGGGGTAGAAGCGGTTTAACGTGGTTCGTTCAAACATAGCACGTAAACTTTCGCGATAGGTAGCCCCCAGTTCTGGTAAGAGGGCGGTTAGTTTTTCTGGGTCGAATTGGGACTCCTGACCGGCTAATAAGGTGCTGACCGTCAGCCGTTTCACGTCCCATTCAAACGGGTTGATGCCCGTTTCATCGAAATCGTTCAGGTCAAATAACAGGTGGCGTTCGGGCGAGCCGAAGAAGCCGAAGTTACCAATGTGGGCGTCACCACAGATGACCGCGTGGATCGGTGAATTAGGCTGCCGAATGAGGTCATACTCCATTAATTCGGCGGTGCCTCGGAAGAAGGAGAAGATGGATTGGCTCATCCGTTGGGTGCGTTCAGGCAGCAGTTCCGGAATTAGAATCGAGCGCACCTGATCCATCAAGTAATTAGGATCCCGGTCGATTGGCGTAAACGTGCCAAGGTCGTCAAAGGAGAAGGCGTCACGAAGCTGCTTGCCCATTTTCTTTTGCTTTTTTAGCGATTGAGTCACAACCAGCTGACTCAGATCAAAGGGTTTAACCGACATGTTAAAGACTCCTTATGATAATTGATTACCCTCAGTGTACCGTTTTTGAAGGGCGTTCGCTAGGGGCGGAAACGGGGCAACGATTCACAAGGTGCTTCGCGAGTTGAAAACGGGCGGTAGATAAGTCCTGCAAGCAATAAATGAAGTGTGTTATCGCCCGAGTCCATCTGATTTCACAGAATTTTCGATGAAACATTTAGTAAAAATTTTACCATTTAATTTGAACTTGCGTTATACTGAAAACGGAATCATACTGAATGAATAACACTTTAACTGAATTAAGAGGAGTGCAATCAATGACCTGGAAAGATAACTATCAAGTATGGAAAAATTATAAGGATTTAAACCCGCAGATCGCGGCTGAATTAGCTGAAATGGCTGGCGATGACGCCGCCTTAGAAAACGCCTTTACGAAACCAATGGCCTTTGGGACCGCCGGCATGCGCGGTTTGATTGGCCCCGGGATCGGTCAAATGAACCTGTACACTGTCGGTTCAGCTACGGAAGGTTTAGCCCGCTTTATGGACACCTTATCCGATGACGACAAGCAACGTGGGGTAGCAATCAGCTTTGACTCTCGTTACCAATCACGGGAATTTGCCCACCACGCCGCTCAAGTTTTGGGTGCTCACAACATTCCAAGCTACGTGTTCGATGATATTCGGCCAACGCCAGAACTGTCATTCGCTGTTCGGCATTTACACACCTACGCCGGCATCATGATCACGGCTAGTCATAACCCTAAGCAGTACAACGGCTTTAAGATCTACGGCCCAGACGGCGGTCAAATGCCACCCGTTGCTGCAGATCAAATCACCGGTTACGTGCGCTCAATCGACAACTTATTTACGGTTGCCACGGTGGCTGAACCGAAATTGCGGCAACAAGGCCTCCTCCACATCGTTGGTGAAGACTTGGACGAAGACTACTTGGCCGGCGTTAAGGCTGTTTCAGTTAACCCGAAGTTGATTGACGAAGTCGGCAAGGACATGAAGTTGATCTACACGCCGCTTCACGGGACTGGCCGGGTCATTGGCTACCGTGCTTTGAAGGATGCCGGTTACGCTAACTTCACCATGGTGAAGGAACAAGCCATCGCCGACCCTGAATTTCCAACGGTTGAACACCCGAACCCAGAATTCCCAGAAGCTTTTAACATGGCCATCAAGTTGGGCAAAGAACAGGGCGCTGATTTATTAGTCGCTACCGACCCTGACGCTGACCGGTTGGGTGCTGCCGTGCGGATGCCAAACGGTGACTATACGCTGATGACCGGGAACCAAATCGCTTCAGTGCTGTTGAACTACATCTTAAAAGCCAAGCAAGACGCCAACCAATTACCAGCTGACGGCTTGGTTGTGAAGTCGATTGTCTCAACCGAATTGGCAACGAAAATCGCCGAACACTATGGCGCTCAGATGAACAACGTGTTGACTGGGTTCAAATACATTGCCGAACAAATCAAACTGGCCGAAGAAAACCACGACCACACCTTCCTGTTTGGCTTTGAAGAAAGCTTTGGCTACCTGATCAACCCATTCGTCCGCGACAAGGATGCGATTCAATCAACCATCCTGTTGGCAGAAGTTGCGGCCGATTACAAGCAACAAGGTTTGACCCTGTATGATGGGATTCAACAGTTGTACAAGGAATACGGCTACTTCAAGGAAAAGACCACGGCCAAGGAATTTGGCGGCGTTGATGGCGCTGAAAAGATGGCAGCCATCATGAAGAGTCTCCGCGACAACCGCCCAACGGCCTTTGCCGGAGTTCAAGTTGAAACCGTTGATGATTACCAAACTCAAACGGCCACCCATGCGGATGGCACCACCGAAAAATTGACGCTGCCAGAATCAAACGTCTTAAAATACTGGTTGGCAGACGGCACCTGGATCGCCGTTCGCCCTTCCGGTACCGAACCAAAGATCAAGTTCTACATCGGCACCAACGCCGACACCGAAGCCGCTGCTACTCAAAAGCTAACGGACTTCGAACAAGCCTTGAACGACTGGGTTCAAGACTAACTGAATCCCGAAAAGCCGACTGCGATTGTGGTCGGCTTTTTGTTTACGTTTGTGTCTGGCGTAAGTGTTGAGTGTGATTTGGGTGTTGGCTGTTTGTCATCGCTTCGCTCGCCAAAGCCGCATGAAAACCGGCGCTTTCAGGCTACAAAATTCGGCGCCACTTAAACTGTTATTTTCAGGGTTCCTGAAGTTGTAGAAACTTGTCAACCACGCGCCTTCTGGCCACCGCGCCGAATGGTGCTGCGCGAGGCAAAAGGCTATGTGTAACGGTCTCTAAGCCAAACTACCAAAACCCGGTAGTTTACCTTAGAGACCGTTACACGCCGCCTTCTGACCGCCTCGCTCCGCACACTTACGCTGGACACAAACGTAACCCAACACAACAATGTAACCGATTACAATCAATGGTTGACAGCAACCACATTTTGCCGTATCCTAGCTTTAGTAAAAGTTTTAGTAAAAAACGGAGGCGCGGATAAAAATGAACTATCAAAGTTTAATGGACGAATTCAACGCAGCATTTGGTTACAAGGGTGACCGGGTCTACTTCTCACCAGGTCGGATCAACTTGATCGGTGAACATACGGATTACAATGGTGGGAACGTGTTTCCATGTGCCATCAGTATGGGGACTTACGGCGTGTATGCCGCTCGTGAAGACGGCAAGGTCCGCGCTTACTCTGCTAACTTGGCTGATAAGGGTATCTTGGAATTCCCAATCGACAACTTGGACTACGATGCTAACGATTCTTGGGCCAAGTTCGTTCGTGGCGTGATGTACGAAATGGCCAAACAAGGCCACACCGTGGATCACGGGTTTGACTTATTCGTTCACGGTGATTTACCAGATGCTTCTGGCTTATCATCATCAGCGTCAATCGAATTATTGATTGGTAACATCTTAAACGCTGAATTTAACTGGGGCGTTGATCAATTGACTTTGGTTAAGAACGGCCAAGCTGTTGAAAACGACTACTTGGGCTTGAACACCGGGATCATGGATCAATTCGCCATCGGCATGGGCAAGAAGGATCACGCCGTGTTGCTTGATACGAACACGTTGAACTATGAATACGTACCCGTTGAACTTGGCGACAACGTGGTGGTCATCATGAACACTAACAAGCGTCGGGAATTGACGGATTCGAAGTACAACGAACGTCGGGCCGAATGTGAAGAAGCTTTGGCACGCATCCAAAAGGGTGGCGTTGACGTGAAGACCTTGGGTGACCTTTCCCAAGAGGACTTCGATAAGGCTGCTTACCTTGTTAACGATGGCACCTTGATCAAACGCGCTCGTCACGCGGTCATTGAAAACCAACGGACGTTACGGGCCAAGAAGGCGTTGACGGAAGGCAAGCTGGAAGAATTCGGCAAGTTAGTTAACGCTTCTCACGAATCACTGCACTTCGACTACGAAGTTACTGGTAAGGAACTGGATACCTTAGCTGAAACGGCTTGGGCGCAACCAGGGGTCTTAGGTGCCCGGATGACTGGTGCCGGTTTCGGTGGCTGTGCCATCGCCATCGTCAACAAGGCTAACGTCGACGACTTCATCAAGAACGTCGGTGACGTCTACAAGAAGGAAATCGGCTATGAAGCCAGCTTCTACGTGGCTAACATTGCTGACGGCCCTAAGGAATTGAAAGCTTAGTCAACCTCAGTTGTCGGTGATCGCCATCCACGAATAGGCGGTGGGAAACGATGATCAGACACTGTAATGACCACTTGAAAAACGCAACGCAACCTAACTTGCGGCGCGTTTTTCTTTAGGCGAGGCTATTCAAGTGATTTAAAATGCACTAAACTTAATATTGGTATGAAGAGAATTTTTAGGAGGTAATGATTGATGACAGTTGTTGTTTTAGGCGGGGCGGGCTACATTGGTTCCCACACAGTTGATCGGTTAGTTGAAAAGGGTTATGACGTGGCAGTGATCGATAATTTGATCACGGGTCACCGCGCTTCAGTAAATCCCAAGGCACGTTTTTACCAAGGGGATATTCGCGACCGCGCGTTCTTAGACGAAGTATTTGGCAAGGAAGAAAACATTGAAGGGATCATTCACTTCGCTGCGTTCTCCATCGTGCCAGAATCGATGAGTAATCCACTTAAATACTTCGACAACAACACCGGTGGCATGATCACCTTGTTGAAGGCCATGAAGGACCACGACATCAAGCGGATCATCTTCAGTTCAACCGCTGCAACTTACGGCGAACCAAAGCAGATTCCAATTAAGGAAACTGATCCTCAGATTCCAACCAACCCATATGGTGAAAGTAAGTTGGCCATGGAAAAGATCATGCACTGGTCCGACGTCGCTTACGGCATCAAGTTTGTCGCCTTACGTTACTTCAACGTTGCCGGTGCTAAGGCCGATGGGTCAATTGGTGAAGATCACCACCCAGAAACCCACTTGATCCCAATTATCTTACAAGTTGCCGCTGGCGAACGCGACGGCTTGAAGATCTTCGGGACCGACTACCCAACTAAGGATGGGACTAACGTGCGCGATTACGTCCACGTTGTTGACTTAGCAGATGCCCACATCTTAGCCTTTGAATACCTGAAGAAGGGCAACGATTCCAACGCCTTTAACTTGGGGTCTTCAACCGGTTTCTCTAACAAGGAAATCTTGGAAGCTGCCCGTGAAGCAACTGGCCAACCAATCCCTGCTGAGGATGCCCCACGTCGGGCAGGTGATCCAAGTACCTTGATCGCCGCTAGTGATAAGGCGCGTGAAGTCTTAGGCTGGAAGCCACAGTACGATGACGTCAAGGAAATCATCAAGACGGCTTGGAACTGGAAGCAAACCCATCCAAAGGGTTACAACGATCGGGGGGAAGCCTAAGTATGAGTGACACAGTTAAGGCTTTCGTCGACGCGATTATCGCGTCTGGCACTTACGAACCATTAGACCGCATCTACGTCACCAACAAAGTTTTAGGCCTAGTTGGCGACGGTGAAGCAGTGGCCGCCAAGAGCGATGACCTCTTGGACGTTGTTGACGCGTTGCTCGAAACGGCCGTGAAGAACGGTAAGATCGAGGACGGTCAGTCTGACAAGGATATCTTGGAAGCGCAATTGACGGATTTAATGACGCCAACGCCTGCCAAGGTCAACCAACAATTTTGGAATCAATATAACGACTCACCAGAAGCAGCGACGAACTACTTCTATGATTTGAGCCGGAAAAACGACTACATTAAAACCCGGGCGATCGCCAAAAACATCGGCTTTGATACCCCAACCGACTTCGGTGATTTGGAAATTACCATCAACTTATCAAAGCCCGAAAAGGATCCCAAAGCCATCGCGGCAGCTCGGAACCAAAAGGCGAACACGTATCCGTTAAGCCAGTTGGCGATTGAAAACGAAGGCTACTTGGGTCGCTTAGGCTACCCAGCCCGTTCCAATCACCGGGTGATCCGGATGACCCTGGGTGGTGAACCTTGGGGCTTCCAGTACTCGCCATACGCTTACTTTAGCGAACACGCCATCTTCTTACTACAAGAACACCGGCCAATGGTGATCAACCAACACACCTTCAGCAACTTACTGGAGATCGTGCGGACCTTCCCACACTACTTTGTCGGCAGTAACGCTGATTTACCAATCGTTGGTGGGTCAATGCTGGCGCAAGACCACTACCAAGGCGGCCGGCACCAGTTCCCAATGATGAAGGCGCCAATCGACCGTGAAGTCAGCTTGCCAGCTGGTTTTGATGACGTGACCGCTGGGATTGTGAAGTGGCCAATGTCAACGATCCGGTTGACCAGTAAGGCACCGGAATCATTGATCAACGCCGCAACCCTGATTGCCAACAACTGGCAGGGTTACGATGACGAAAGCGTGGACGTTCGCGCCTACACCAACGGTGAACGCCATCACACCGTCACGCCAATTGCCTACCGCAAGGGTGACGACTTCGTTTTGGACGTTGTGTTACGGGATAACCAAACGTCTGAACAGTATCCTGACGGCATTTTCCATCCCCATCAGGATGTGCAACACATCAAGAAGGAAAACATTGGCTTAATCGAAGTCATGGGCCGGGCCATTTTACCCGCTCGGTTGCTGACTGAGATGCAGGATGTTAAAAAATACGTCCTGGATCAACCAAACGAAATGGCCGACTACCACAAAGCATGGGCGGATGAATTAAAGGCTAATAACACCTTTACGGAAGCCAATGCAGAAGGTATCATTAATCAAGCCATCGGGACCGTCTTCGCACGGGTCTTACAGGATGCCGGCGTCTTCAAGCGCAACGCTGAAGGCCAAGCCGCATTCGACAAGTTTATTGCACAACTTGGTTAGTTAAGCATTCAACCACGTCAACAAGATCCGGACGGTGATTCGCAGTGTGAATCGACGTTCGGATTGACGTGTTTTTAGACAAATTAATTGGGGAGGGAGGGTTGTCCCATGAAAACAACGTTAAAGGATATTGCGCAAAAGGCAGGGGTTTCGCTATCAACGGTGTCGCGGGTCTTGAACTACGACACCACGTTATCGGTCAGCGACGACACCCGGCAACGGATCTTTGAAGTTGCCGAAGAATTGAACTACACGAAGTCCAAACGGGTGCCCAAGTCACCGGATACGTACCGGTTGGCGGTGGTCCAATGGTACTCCGAAACCAAGGAACTGGACGACCTGTACTACATGGCGATTCGAATGGGGATCGAAAAGCGTAGTCAGGAACTCCAGATTCAAACCACGCCGGTTTTCCAAAACCAGGTGTCAGAAATTGGCAAGGACGTCGACGGCATTATCGCGGTTGGCAAATATAGTGAGGACCAAGTCCAAGAACTGAGCAGCTTGACCAACAACCTGATTTTCGTTGACTGGAGCGGTATCGAACAGGGCTTTGACAGCGTCGTGACCGAGTTTAAGCCGCCCGTTCGCCAAGTGGTGGACTACCTGTTGAAGCAAAGTGATCAAGTGGGGATTATTTACGGTTCCGAGTACACCACCGACCACAAGTTGAAGATTCAAGATCCACGGTTCAGAGCGTTTAAGCGCGTGATGACCGAACGCGGGAAGTATGATGATCACTTGGCCTTCCAAGGCAACTACACGAACCAATCTGGCTATGACGTCATGAAGCAGGTGATTGCAGACTTGGGCGACGATTTGCCACACGCCTTCTTCGTCAGCAACGACCCCATGGCTATTGGGGCCTTGAAAGCACTGGGTGAAGCCAACATCGCCGTCCCAGAACGGGTCAGCCTGTTTAGCTTTAACGACACGTCGGTTGCTAAATACGTCTATCCAGAACTCAGCGCCGTCCACGTCGACACCGAACAAATGGGCGTCAGCGCGGTCAATATGATGCAGCGCCGGTTGGAAAGCGGCCGTGACGTGCCGCTGAAAATCGTTGTTGGCACCAAGCTGATGGTCCGTAAGAGTACGCGACCAGTGACGGATGATGACGTTGCTGACGACTGAGTTGGTTATCGCTTTTACGCTATTGATATGATGATGGAAGCATCTAGCACGTTGTGGCTGGGTGCTTTTTTTGTGCGTAAACTGTCGATTCCGGTGGGCGGCTAGGTTCCAGCTATGGGGACCGACCTGAGCCAAAGGGCGGTCTCAGGTCTCGCATTCAAGCCTCGCCAAAGCCCGCGCGAGTCTTGAATGACGTCCCCGATGATTGGTGGTTGTTGGAAGAACACCAACAACCACCAATCATCGCGACACAGCAGGAACCTAGCCGCCCACCTCCATCTTACACTGGCGCAATTTGGTATTATCGTAGCGCATCTCAGTTGCTTAGCTGAACCACTTGCTGCAGTATCTCAACGACTAATGTTGATTCAACGCGTTTGAGCGTACTGTTGGATCAATGTAGTAACGTTATCGGTCAGTACTCGCTGAGATGTTCGCAGTTGTTAGCGTACGACAGTTTAGCCCTTCATGATAGATTTTCGGGAGTGCGGTAATCGCTGCCGACAACGCACAAACAGGAGGCCGGCGAAAAAATGGATGCTCAGTCATGAAATTACACTTGGGTGGCGTCTTTTGTCACCCTAGTGTAAGGCCGTATGCTGAGACGTGGGCTTTCGGCTCAGCATCGTGCCCATGGCGTTCCAGCGTCCAATTTTTTCGCCGGCCGGGTGTCCCCACAATACGATCCATGATTAACGCACTGATGAAGCCTAACGCCATGAACACCGCACACTGTCAACGAACGTCAACAGCACCGCACAATTCTCTCATTCTTGCCACGAAATAAGACAAGAAAAAACGGAAATTGTTGTACATGAACACGGCACAGGATATAATATTACTAATTTCGTGTGAATTAATGCTAAATTGACGTGAGTTGAGTAGACCAACTAGGGTGTTAAACCGGAATCTGAGGTTAAAATCGCCACTTTTTCGAGGTGGCGGCAGATTCACCAGTGCTTTTTTATCGTTTCAAAACTTTTCATGAAACTATTGTGTAAGATGACCGAAAGTTATTGTATTCACAATTGAGGCTTAATACAATTATGTAAACGCTTTAATTTGGGAGGGGACGATAATGCCCAATTGACGGGGATTATCGCTCAATCAATTGGGTCAGTAACACAGGATTTAACCATTGTTTGAATCAACGGACGCTCAGGTTCATCTCAACGAAGATGGTATACTGAGTGGTGAAAAAGCGCTTGAAACTTGATGTAAAGGGGAGTCTATTTCATGTCAAAGAAACGCATTATTGCGCTTGTATTGAGTTTAGTTGTGATTTTTGGATTGGGGTTTGCGGGGTACAAGACGTTACACCAATCGGCAACGACTAACGCGGATAACACCTATACGACAACGCAAAAGAAGGCGGACAAGAGCAGTTCGTCGAGTGCAAGCAGTTCGGCAGCGTCATCGTCTGAGCAAAAGGCCGCGGCGCAGAGCGAGTCGACCGGCACGAAGTCTACAAGTGGTAACGCCACGGCTGATTCTGCTAGCAACGAATCGATTTCAAAGCTAGGCAGTGGTAAGAGTGGTACCACGACCGGCACCAAGAGTAACGGGTCAACCCAAACGACTGGCAGCAAGTCAGCCACAACCAACACGACCGCCAAGACGCACCGGTCAGCCAGTGCAGCAACTGCAACGGCTTCGCACCGGGCAGTTTGTTCGATCGTTGTCCGGGGGCCAATCAAGGAAGGTAACAAAGTGCTGATGTCTCAAAGCAACGTTACCATCCACAGCGGCGATAAGGTCAGCACCGTCTTGACCCGAGTTGCGAAGGCCAAGCACATCGCGGTTGCTTACCAAGGTACCGGCAACAGTGTTTATATCCGAGGCATCGCCGGTTTATTTGAATTTGACAAAGGTTCTGGTAGTGGTTGGCTTTACGAAGTCAACAACAAGTTCCCAGGGTACTCAGCTGGTAAGTACAAAGTGAAGAACGGCGACAAGATTCAATGGGTCTACACCGCTAACCTTGGGAAAGACCGGCACGCCCCCGTTTCTGGTCAAAGATAAAGCGACACAAATTAAGTTAATACAAGGAGTACTGTGATGATGAAGGGAAAGCAATTAGTTGCAAAAGTGTTAGGGATTACAGCGTTAGCTCTTGGTGGGGCCTTCGCCATTTCAACTGCAACGCAGACGAGTGCTAAGGCCGCAACGTCTTACACGACGGCCATCAACAAAGGGGCAAGCTACATTAAGACTAAGACGCCTAAGGATCAACTGGACGCTTGGGATGCCTTCGCCGTTAAGCGGTCACCTAAGGGCATGAGTTCTGCGGCCAAGAAAGTCTTCACCAAGGAACTGGCCTTACAATTCAAGCACCTTGGCGGACACTACGCCGCCGTTGACTACGAACGGACGTTGATGGGCGCCGTTTCAATTGGCGCCAACCCAACGAAGTATCAAGGCGTCAACTTGGTATCAGGCATCATCAAAACGGCACCGAAATCGAACTCTGGTATCAACGCCAAGATTTGGGGCGCGATTGCCTTGAGTACCAAGAACTACGGCAGTACCGCCAATAAGACCGTGAAGACGTTGATTTCCCAAATTGTGAAAGCCCAAAACTCACAGGGTGGCTGGGCTTTGAATGGTTCAGCGAGTGACGTTGATATTACCGGGATGGCACTGATCGCCTTGAGCGAACATACCAGTTACACCGGTGTCAAAACGGCCATCAAGAAGGCTGAAAGCGCGTTGACAAGCAAGGCCTACAAGAAGAGTACGGGTGACTTCGTCTTATCCACTGCCTTTACGAAGAAGGCCAACGCGGATTCTAACGCCATGGCCATTGCGGGGTTATCAGCCGCTGGGGTTAACCCAGGCACGAAAGCAGTTAACCGCTTGATCAAGTTCCAGAAGTCGACCGGCCAGTTCCGTTGGTTACTCAACAGCAACACCGGCGCCTTACACATGGCAACGCAACAATCAACCTACGCACTGGAACAGTACCGGGCATACAAGTTGCACAAGGGTTCAATTTTTAAATTCTAATTGTAACTGACGAACAAGTGTGACCGTAGCGTGGATTTTGCGCGCGAGTGGTGACACTTGTTTGTTTATATCTTATAAACTGGAGATGGCAGATATGGATGTTCACCGAGATGTGAGGCGAACACGGCAGGATAGCCGGCCGAAGTTGGTGTTTGAACAACTGAATCCTTGGGTGATCTTTACCTATTATATTGTGGTGATCGCGTGTTCAATGATCTTCCTACACCCGATTTTCCTGTTGGTCGAACTGGCCATTGTGATTGGCGTTGACGTACTGTCAGGGGCTAAAAAGCAGGTGACGATGATGCTTGAAGGTAGTATCTTCATGGTTGCCTTCATCATGGTGATGAACCCGCTGATCAATAGTCGTGGCGCACACGTGATCTGGTCGTTTGGCGGGATCTTAATCACCGTTGAAGCGGTGGTTTACGGCGTGCTGATGGCGCTGTCGTTACTGATCGTGTTACTGATTTTTCTTTCCTATAATAAGTGTTTAACGAGTCAAAAATTCATGTACCTGTTCTCACGCATTTCACCGAAATTGACGTTGCTCACGATGATCACGTTGCGCTTTGTGCCGCTGTTCCTACGACGGTTTCGGGGCATCACCCAAGCCCAATCGTTACGGGGCATCGAAGTGGGGCACGGGAACTTTCGGCAACGTAGCATCGGTGTGATGAAGCTGATGGAAGTGCTGCTGGTGAGTTCGTTTAATAACGCACTACAGACCGCAGATTCAATGAGTTCGCGGGGGTATGCCAGCACCAAGCGGACCAGCTTCCAACGGTACCGGTTTACCCAGCGTGACATTCTGTCGCTGTGCTGGTACCTGCCACTGACAGTAATCTGCTTTTACGAAGCATCAAAGGGTGTGGGACGCCTCGTCGTCTACCCATCGTTAGGGACGATGGCCTTGAACGGACAGGGACTATTAGTCTTACTAGGTGTCGTGTTACTAGTAAGCTTTCCGTTAATTTTAGAAGCTTGGGAGTGGCTGTGGTGGAACTTATTAAAACTGTAGATTTAAACTTTGAATATGCGCTTGCGGACCATAAGAGCCTGAACCACGTGGATCTGAGTGTCGACAGCAGCGATTTCATCACGGTTGCCGGTAGTTCCGGGAGTGGCAAAACAACGCTGTTACGGCAATTGAAGCCCGAATTGTGGCCCGTTGGTAAACGCACCGGTGAGATCTTGTTTGAAGGCAAACCGATATCCGAAATGACGGCGGCGGAGAGTGCCCAAAATATCGGCATGGTGTTCCAAAGTCCGGAAGATCAACTGGTGATGGATAACGTCCTGCAAGAGCTGGCCTTCTCATTGGAAAACGTGGGAATGGCGCCGAACGACATTCAAAAGCGGATTGCCGAACTGGTGAGCTTTCTGGGCTTGCAAGACATCCTGTACGCCAACGTGCAGAACCTGTCTGGTGGTCAAAAGCAACTGGTCAACTTAGCTGCCGTCCTGATTTTACGGCCCAAGCTGTTGCTGTTGGACGAACCAACGGCACAACTGGATCCAATCGCCACCAAGGAATTCGTGTCGCTCTTGAAGCGAATCCACGATGAACTGGGAATCGCCATCGTCATGAACGAACACGTGTTAGATGATGTGTTACCGTTGTCCAACAAACTCTGGATAGTGGATAACGGCGAAATTGCCTACACGGGTGACGTCAGCACGGTGCTGTCACAACTCTGGGAACAACCTAAGCTACGCGCGTTCGTGCCGGATGTGCCGTACGTCTTTTTAAATAACCAACTGACCACCAAACTCGACCTGAAACAGTTGCCGCTCACGGTGGTGAAGGGCCGAGACGTGCTGCAACAAAACCAAATCGGCTTCAAGCAGGAGCGATTGGATAACACCCCGCCAAATGCCTCGAAGAAGCTGGCGGCGAAGGTGTCACACGTGTCGTTTGAGTACGATAAGAACGGCTACTACATTCTGGATGACCTCAACCTCTCGGTGAACGAAAACGACTGGTTAGCCATCATCGGCAAAAACGGGACTGGGAAAACGACCCTGTTGAAGGTCATTATGGGCCTGTTGCCAGCGCGTCGGGGTTCCTCGAAGCTGTTGGGTAAGCGGGTCAAATCTTGGGATAAGACCGAGTTTTACAAGCAGGTCTGCTACCTGTCGCAAACGCCATCCGAGTATTTTGCCTACGATTCCGTCATGGAAGAGTACGTGGAACGGGGCAAGCAGCTTGGGTTGGCTGATCCGGAAGCGGCGGCTAAGGATATGCTGGAACAGATGACCATCACCCACGTGGCGGATCAAAACCCGCACGATGCGAGTGGTGGTGAACAGCAGTTGATCGCGTTGGGCATGTTGTTACTGTCGCAACCGAAACTGTTGTTACTGGACGAACCAACTAAGGGACTGGATCCGATTCGGCGAACGAAGCTGGGCAACATCTTGAAGAACCTGCAGACCAAGCAGGGCTTGACCATCATCATGGTAAGCCACGATATGGCCTTTAGCGCCAAGTTTGCCAACCAGTGTGCGCTGTTGTTTGACGGCAAGATCGTGTCGCAAGAAGAACCCCACGCGTTCTTTGCGGAGAACTTCTTCTACACCACCACGACCAACAGGATGTTACGGTACCAGTTGCCAGAAGTGATCGACCGCGGGGAGGTGGCGCAATGATTGCGCAACTCAAAAGTAAGGGCGGCTACCTGATTGCGCTAGCCGTCATGGTGTTGAGTCTGGTGTGGATCACCTTCTTTAACGGTGACCAGCACTATGTCATCATTAGTATCATGTGCCTAGTGGCAAGTATGCTGCCGTTTTACTGGCACTTCGAAACTCGCCGGTCAGAAGCCCGCGAAATCGTCTTCATTGCCGTGTTAGCTACTATGGCCGCACTGGGCCGGGTGGCGATGGCACCGTTCCCAGACGTGAAGCCAACCAGCTTCATCGTCATCATGACCGCGCTGACGTTGGGGAAGGAGTCCGGTTTCATCGTGGGCTCTACCGCTGCCATCGTTTCCAACCTGTTCTTAGGACAGGGGCCATGGACGCCATGGCAGATGTTTGCCTGGGGCATGATGGGCGTGACTGCCGGCATGTTGAGAAACTTTGACTGGGCACACAACCGCTACATTTTAGCGGGTATCGGTGTCGCCTATGGCTTCCTATTTGGCTGGATCATGGACCTCTGGTACGTGCTGGTCTACATTCAACCACTGACCATCAAAACCTTCATCGCCGCCTACGTGGCCAGCTTCTACTTCGACCTGATCCACGGGATTACGACAGGGGTGCTCCTCTTCTTCTTCTACAACTCCTGGTATCGAATCATCGAGCGGTTTAAGTACAAGTACGGCTTGATGGGCGTGCAGGAGCAGTTGGATGCGCAGGGGTTTAAGGAATCGTAACGGGATAGAAATTATTAGTTATTAAAGTTAAAAAAGGCCGTCTAGCTCGGGTTGAGCTAGGCGGTCTTTTTGATCGATGGCATTGTAATTTTAAGAAAATTGGCCGTAGATGTGATGTTAGATTGAGCAACTATACTAAAAACAGCAACAAAGATGTAGTGACAATTAGGTGTGATATGTATTAAATCAAACTTAATATGATTAATGAATCTTAATTCTACATAAAATAGCAAGTGTACGAAAAATTCTTATTTTCTTCATAATCATTTCATAATTATAATGTAATATTAATTTCATAGATAAGAAAAAGAAATGAATGGCAAAACGCTGGTAATTAGGTGAGTGATTCCTAAGTAGTTGTGGAGAACTTATCAAGAGATTGATTATCCGTTAACCATCAACTTTTCATACCTATACTTGGCTAAATAATAGTCGATGATTCAAGCAATAGATTAAATTTTATAAAGAATGGGTGATGGTTACTATGGAGGGTCACAGGTTATAACGCAAGTCAGTTTATCAAGTTGAGACTGGCAAAAAAATACACACCATTTTAAATGATCATCTAGCAACATAATCAAAAAGATTAAGAGTAGTACTTTATCAAGTACTGCTCGGGAATAGGCACGACTAATGTGTCGCGAATTCCCCCTCAGTAACTCAATTGACTGACACTTCTGCCAACCAATAGAAAGAGGTAATTCCAATGACTAACGCAAAGACGACCAACAACTCAACCCGCAAAATGATGTATAGTTTCTTGCTATTCTCGAGTATCTTCGGTTTCACAGTAGTAGGCAATTCTCAGGCACAGGCCAAAGATAACGCCCCAACCGAAACAACAGCGGTGGCGAAAAATGTGAAAGTAACTAACCTTAATAGTGATAAGGCGGTATTCACAACTTCTGTTAAATCTATCAACCAAGTTGTTGAAGCTAACGACTATGCGACTGCAATTACCTAAGGGGTTAACTGGATTAACACACAAGTTGCGGCTGAAAAACTGACCGGTTGGGATGCCTTAGCATTGGTTCGGAGTTCGACTGGTATTACGGATGCACAGAAGACGCAGATTCAAACTAATATTGAAGCGAACTATGCGGATCCAAATGCGACACATCAAGCAACGGACTATGCACGGGATTCAATAGGCATGATCGCGATTGCAGCGGATCCAACCAGCGTTAATGGGCAAAATTTGGTTCAAGAAGCAGTTACAATGGGGATTGCATCGGATGCCGACGTTTACGCTGTAACGTATGGCCTACTCGCCGCAACGGCCGCATCGACTAGCGGCGTTGGTGGTGTTCAAACGGCTGATATTCAGATTATGATCACTAAACTGTTAGGCATGCAGAGTGCGGATAATGGCTATTGGACTGATCAATATGGGTATACGCTTGATACCACGGGCCAAGCTTTGCAGGCGTTGGCAACGTATATGGGTAGTACGACGTATGATGCTGACAAACAGATTACTAATGCAGTACAGACAGCAACTGATGCAATTACAGGTGATGATTTTAATGGAAATGCTGCTTTACAGTCAGACGGTAATTTTAAAGATCCATTCAATGATACTGCAGACGTTAATTCATCGAGCGATGCAATGTTAATTGCGGGACTGTCAGCTTGTGGTCAAGATGTAAGTGATGATTCAATTAATGCGCTACTCGCATATCAGGTTATTGAAGGAACGGATACCGGTAGTTTTGATTGGACATCAGCGATGACCTATGATCGTCAACTGTCAACTCAACAAGCCGTTTACTCACTTGATCAGTACGATTATGCTCAAACTAAGCGTGGTTCAATCTTTAACTTTAGTGATAGTATAACAAGTTAACTATTATTTTTGACAAGCGATTTAATTATGACCTGTATAAGGAATTACGGAGAATAATATAATAAATACGTAAAGTTGAATGGGTGTCGTATAGAATTCCGATTGGAGTTTTATGCGACACCTGTTCGGCTTTTAGAGGTTGTGATATAGCTCTACGTGTGCTAAATAGTAGTTCTAAAAGGCTGAATAGTGTCTATATTTATATTTAAATTATTACAGAAGTCAAAAAAATGTAAAAATAATTGAACCTGAATTATTCACCAGAAACTCCAAAATCCCCATCAAACACATGATTCAAGTGCTTGATGGGAATTTTACGTTTTC